>NZ_BAAAIZ010000055.1:0-17441 GCF_039526425.1 Streptomyces thermospinosisporus | reverse complement strand
CTGCTGGACCGCTGGCTGCTGTCCGAGCTGCACGCGCTGACCGACCAGGTCACCCAGGCGCTGGACGGCTACGACACCCAGCGGGCCGGGAAGCTGCTGTCCGCGTTCGTCGACGACCTGTCCAACTGGTACGTCCGCCGCTCGCGCCGCCGCTTCTGGCAGGGCGACAAGGCCGCGCTGCGCACCCTGCACGAGGTGCTGGAGACGGTCACCAAGCTGATGGCGCCGATCACCCCGTTCATCACCGAGCGGGTGTGGCAGGACCTGATCGTCCCGGTCACCCCGGGCGCCCCGGAGTCGGTGCACCTGTCCTCCTGGCCGGAGGTGGACCGCGAGGCGATCGACCCGGAGCTGTCGCGGCAGATGGTGCTGGTGCGGCGCCTGGTGGAGCTGGGCCGCGCCACGCGCGCGGAGTCGGGCGTCAAGACGCGCCAGCCGCTGAAGCGGGCGCTGATCGCGGCCGCCGGATTCGACACCCTGCACCCGGAGCTGCGCACGCAGATCGCCGAGGAGCTGAACGTCGAGTCCCTGGCGTCGCTGTCCGAGGTGGGCGGCTCGCTGGTCGACACCACCGCCAAGGCCAACTTCCGCGCGCTGGGCAAGCGCTTCGGCAAGCGGGTCCAGGACGTGGCCAAGGCCATCGCCGAGGCCGACGCGGCCGCGCTGTCCCAGGCGCTGCGCGAGGGCACCGCCTCGGTGGAGGTCGACGGTGAGACCATCAGCCTCGCCCCGGACGAGGTGATCATCACGGAGACCCCGCGCGAGGGCTGGTCGGTGGCCTCCGACTCCGGCGCGACGGTCGCCCTGGACCTGGAGATCACCGAGGAGCTGCGCCGCGCCGGCCTGGCCCGGGACGCGATCCGCCTGATCCAGGAGGCCCGCAAGAACAGCGGCCTCGACGTGGCGGACCGCATCGCCCTGCGCTGGGACGCGACGGACGAGGCGACAGTCGCCGCGCTCACGGAGCACGCCGGGCTGATCGCCGAGGAGGTCCTGGCGACGGACTTCGCCCGCGGTGAGGGGGACGACTCCTACGGCCGCCCCTTCACCGACGACGCCCTGACCCTCACCTTCCGCCTGCGCAAGGTGTGAGGCCCTGAGGCCCGGAGGTCCTGAGGCCCCGAGGCCCCGGAAGGCCCGGGCCCGCCAAAAATCCTGGTGGGTCCGGGCCTTCGGCGTTGTGTCCGTAGGACAGGTCCGCGTTCTTCGAAAGGACATGTCATCCGGCGGCCCCGGCAAGCCGGGCACGCACGAGGCGCTCCCCGGGCGCGCACAGCCAAAGGGCGGGGCCCCGGGAGTTCACCCGGGGCCCCGCCCCTTGATCTGCCGACTGCTACGCCGTACTCATGACCACCGAGGCCTTGGCCTCGGACCGTCTTCAGTTGACCTTCAGTTGTCGTCCTCGTCGATGAGGAACCCGCGCATCGGCGAGGGCGCCTGCCCCATCGGCGACGGACCCTGCGGACGCACCGGCGCCATGGGCTGGGTCATCGCCGGCTGCATCTGCTGCTGGCCGCCGTAGGACGGGCCGGACTGGCTCGGCGAGCCGCCGCCCATCGTCTGGTTGCCGCCGTAGGACGGGCCACCGGCACCGGCGGACGCCATCGACGGCGCCGGGGACGGCGGCAGCGACGGGGCCGACGGCGACGACTGGCGCGGCGGGGCCAGCGAGTCGTCCGCCTGGGTCTCCAGCTGGCGCAGCTGCGACTCCAGGTAGGACTTCAGACGCGTGCGGTACTCGCGCTCGAAGCCGCGCAGGTCCTCGACCTTGCGCTCCAGCGTGGCGCGGGCGGACTCCAGAGAGCCCATCGCGACGCGGTGCTTCTCCTGCGCGTCCCGCTCCAGGGCGTCGGCCTTGGCGCGGGCGTCCCGCTCCAGGCCCTCGGCCCGCGAACGCGCCTCGCCCACGATCTTGTTGGCCTCGGCACGGGCCTCCGCGATCGCCTGGTCGGCGGTCTGCTGGGCCAGCGACAGCACGCGCGCGGCGCTGTCGCCGCCGGGGCCGCCCTGACCGGGAAGACCGGGGCCGCCCATGGGGCCGCCCATCGGGCCACCGGGGCCCATCTGCCCCTGCATCGGGCCGCCCTGGCCCATCGGCCCAGGACCGCCCTGACCCATCGGGCCGGGGCCCTGCGGGCCGCCCTGTCCGCCGGGGCCGGCGGGCAGCTGGGGAGCACCGCTCGGCAGCTGGGGCGGGCCACCCATGGGGCCGCCCATCTGCTGCTGCGGCGGGCCCGATATCCCGGCGGGCACCGGAGCGCCCGGACCTCGCATGCCCTGCTGGGGCATGCCCTGCGGCGGGCCCTGCTGGTCCTGCTGCTCCGGGGGCTTGCGCATGTTCTGCTGGTTCTGGGCAGCGGCGCGGGTGGCCGCGGCCAGCTTGGCGCGCAGATCCTCGTTCTCGCGGAGCAGGCGCGTCAGTTCGGCTTCGACCTCGTCGAGGAAGGCATCGACCTCGTCCTCGTCATAGCCTTCTCGGAGGCGGACGGTCGTGAACTGCTTGTTCCGCACGTCCTCGGGGGTCAACGGCATCTCTTCACCTCAACGTAGTCATTCGGCAGTCGGCAAGACCGTATCGTCCACAGTCACCTCGCGAGATTGCCCACGATCGAGATCAGGATGTAGACGATGATCATCAGTACGAAGAAGGACAGGTCGAGCGCCACGCCCCCGAGACGCAGCGGCGGGATGAACCGCCGCAGAAGCTTCAGCGGTGGATCGGTGACAGTGTAGGTGGCCTCCAGGACGACCACCATCGCCTTGCCGGGTTGCCACGAGCGGGCGAACTGGAAGACGTAGTCCATGACCAGACGGAAGATGAGCACGATGAGGAACACCATCAGCGCGATGTAGATCACCTGCGCGAACACGCTCATGGCCTGTCTTTCCCTCTCCCCTGTGCCCTGCTCGGTCTGATCCTGGTCTTCTAGCTCTGGTTGAAGAACCCGCCCTCTGCGATGCGGGCCTTGTCCTCCGCCGTGACATCGACGTTAGCAGGCGACAACAGGAACACCTTCTGCGTCACCCGCTCGATGCTGCCGTGAAGACCAAACACCAAACCGGCCGCAAAGTCGACAAGTCGCTTCGCGTCTGTGTCATCCATCTCAGTCAGATTCATGATCACCGGGGTGCCTTCACGGAAGTGTTCCCCGATGGTACGGGCCTCGTTGTAGGTCCGCGGGTGGAGTGTGGTGATCCGGTAGGGCTCTCGTTCGGACACCACCTTGGGCATGATCACCGGTGCGTTCTTCTCCAGACTTGCGCGTTCTTGTGTGATGGACGCCACGGGCGCGATGCGCGCCGGGCGGGCTGATTCCGCGGGAAGCGAGGTGGAACGGGCGACCGGTTCGCGGGGTGCGGGCGGCTGTGCGATTCGCACCTCTTCGCCCCTTTGGGACTGGTGTGCGCCATGTGCGCTGTGAGCACTGTGCGACCCGTGGGACTGCTCGTGCCGCCGGTGGTCCCGCTCGAGCTCCGGGTCGAGTTCCGGTTCGAAGTCGTCGTCTGGGTCGAATCCGCGGCCGTCGTACCCATCGTCCTCCACGAGGCCGAGGTAGACCGCCATCTTGCGCATCGCGCCGGCCATTCTCTGAGTCCTCCGCTCTGTGGTGGATTCGCTGACGACCGCCAAGTGCCCGCGATCCACGTGGTCTTCATGTCCGCCTTTCGGCGGCAATGACCATATTTTCTGCTGTGGTCCGACTTCTTGGCGACGTTACCCGAGCCTGGGGCGGACTCCGAGTACCGCACTGCCGACGCGCACATGTGTCGCCCCGGCGGCAACGGCCTGTTCGAGGTCCGCACTCATCCCCGCAGAGACCATGTTCGCAGCCGGATGGTTCCTGCGCAGGTCGGTCGACAAATCCATCAACCGCTCGAACGCCGCCCGTTCGCGTCCCGCGTACTCTCCGGTGAGCGGCGCCACGGTCATCAGACCGTCCAGCCGCAGCCCCTCGGAGCCCGCCACCAGGTCCGCCAACTCCGCGACCCCCTCGGGCGCCACGCCGCCGCGCTCGCCCCGGCCGCTGGCCCCGGCGTCGAGGGCGACCTGGATCAGGCAGCCCACCTCGCGCCCGGCCCGCACGGCCTCCTTGGACAGCACGTTGACCAGCTTGGCGCGGTCGACGGAGTGCACGACATCGGCGTAACCGACCACGGAACGCACCTTGTTGGTCTGAAGCTGACCGACGAAGTGCCAGGAAAGCGGCAGGTCCGAACATGCGGCGGCTTTGGGCGCGGCGTCCTGGTCACGGTTCTCGGCGACATGCCGCACACCGAGCTCCGACAGGATCCGCACATCGCTCGCCGGGAACGTCTTGGTGACCACGATGAGGGTGACCTCGTCGCGCGCACGTCCGGCCGCGGCGCAGGCCGCGGCGATCCGTTCCTCCACTCTCGCCAGATTTGCGGCGATTTCTTCCTTACGGTCCGTCATGCCCTATCAGTCCAGCCACACATAGCCCGCGAGCCGACCGGTGGTGCGGTCGCGGCGGTACGAGAAGTGATCGTCCGACTCCAGCGTGCACACCGGCGACTGCTCCCGGTCGCGCACCCCGAGCCGTTCCAGCTGGGCGTGCACTCCGGCGCTCACATCGACCGCGGGCGTGCCCCAGCTCGTCTCGGCGTGCGCCGCCGGCTCCACGGCGGCCACCTCGGCGCGCATCGCCTCCGGCACCTCGTAGCACCGGCCGCACACCGCGGGTCCGGTGCGGGCGACGATGCGGGCGGGGTCGGCGCCGAGCCCGGTCATGGCGCGCACGGCGGCGGGGACCACCCCGGCGACCAGTCCGGGCCGTCCGGCGTGGGCCGCGGCGATCACACCGGCCACCGGGTCGGCGAGCAGCACCGGCACGCAGTCGGCGGTGAGGACGGCGAGCGCGAGTCCCCGCCGGGTGGTGACCACAGCGTCGGTCTCGGGGACCGGCTTGCCGCCCCAGGGTTCGTCGACGACGGTGACGGCTGCGCCGTGCACCTGGTTCATCCACACCACCCGGGCCGGGTCCACACCGAGAGACTTCGCGGCCAGTTCCCGGTTGGTGCGTACGGCGTCGCCGTCGTCGCCGACCGCGCCGCCGAGATTGAGCTCCTCATACGGAGCGGCGCTCACCCCGCCCCACCGGTCGGTGAAGGCGAAGTGCGCGCCGCTCACGTGTCCGCGCTGTCCTATCACTTCAGGAAGTCCGGTACGTCCAGTTCCTCGGCCGCGCTGTCCGCGTAGGTCCGCGACGGCGGGACCGGCGGCTGGGGCGCCGGCAGGTCCGCCACGGGCTCCGGGGTGACCGGCTCGGTCTCCTCCTTCGGCGTGACGCTGCCGAGCGAGCCGAAGGACGGACGGCTCTCGGAGGGCCGCGACGGGGCCGGCTCCTCGCGCTTGGCGGAGGCCGATCCGACCACGTTCTCGCGGCGGGAGGGCGGCTGGCCGCCGTCGAAGCCGGCGGCGATCACGGTCACCCGGACCTCGTCGCCGAGGGCGTCGTCGATGACCGCGCCGAAGATGATGTTGGCCTCGGGGTGGGCGGCCTCGCTGACCAGCTGGGCGGCCTCGTTGATCTCGAAGAGACCGAGGTCGGAGCCGCCGGAGATGGAGAGCAGCACGCCCCGGGCGCCGTCGATGGAGGCCTCGAGGAGCGGCGAGGAGATCGCCATCTCGGCGGCGGCCACCGCGCGGTCGTCGCCGCGGGCCGAGCCGATGCCCATCAGGGCCGAACCCGCCTCGGACATGACCGACTTGACGTCGGCGAAGTCGAGGTTGATCAGGCCGGGCGTGGTGATCAGGTCGGTGATGCCCTGGACACCGGAGAGCAGGACCTGGTCCGCCGACTTGAAGGCGTCGAGGACGGAGACCTGGCGGTCCGAGATGGACAGCAGCCGGTCGTTGGGGATGACGATGAGGGTGTCGACCTCTTCACGGAGCTCGGCGATGCCGTCCTCGGCCTGGTTGGCGCGGCGCCGCCCCTCGAAGGTGAACGGGCGCGTGACCACACCGATGGTAAGGGCACCGAGCGAGCGGGCGATGTTGGCCACGACGGGCGCGCCGCCGGTGCCGGTGCCGCCGCCTTCACCGGCTGTCACGAAGACCATGTCGGCCCCTTTGAGGACCTCCTCGATCTCCTCGCGGTGGTCCTCGGCGGCCTTGCGGCCCACGGCCGGGTTGGCTCCGGCGCCGAGTCCGCGGGTGAGTTCACGGCCGACGTCGAGCTTGACGTCGGCGTCGCTCATCAACAGAGCTTGCGCGTCGGTGTTGATGGCGATGAACTCGACGCCCTTGAGACCGACCTCGATCATCCGGTTGATGGCATTGACACCACCGCCGCCGACACCGATGACTTTGATGACTGCGAGGTAGTTCTGCGGTGCTGCCACGTCGAAGGCCTCTCGCCTCGAGTTACGTGTCGCCGCCTCGCGGCCTTGCCGCGGTGCGACGACTGATGCCGAATGGGACGGTCCGTATCGCCGACCCGAACCCTAACGTTGAAGTTTAGGGTTACCAGTGTGTCTGTTCCCTGGAGTCTTCTGAACAGGACAGTAAGTCGACAAGTGGCGCACGTTCAACGAACACGCCGAACCTCCCGTTTTTCTTTTCACCCTATGTGATCAGGCGTAGCGCTGCCCAACCAGGGTGCTGGCCTGCGCTGATGACCGTCAACTCCCTGATGACGCAGGGGCGGTGGGAACGCTGACGTCGAAGTGCCGCGCGCGGGGCGCCGCTTTCATCAGCGCGGTGAGCGTACGGCCCTTTGCCGCACCCGCCTCGCTGCTTCCCCAGGCGACGGTGCGGCCGTCCTTCAGCTCCAGCGAGATGTCGTCGTAGGAACGGACCTTGACGGTACGGGTGAGGCGGGCGACGGAGCCCGGAACGGCGCCGGCGACCCGTACCGCCTCGCGCACCAGCCGGGCCTCGCCGAAGCGGCGCAGGCTCGCGGCGGCGGAACCGCTTCGGGAGAGGTCCAATTCCAGAGCGGGAACGCCTTCCGGGGCCCGGGAAACCGTGGCGAATCGGACGCCCTCATCGTCCACTTCGATGAACTTTCCGCCTTTTTGCACCAGCAGAACCGGAGTGCGCTCCGTCACTTTCAGCGTGATTCCATGAGGCCAGGAACGCTCCACGTCTACGGTGTCAATTCGGGGCAATTTCCGGCTGACACGTGACGCGACGGCGTCGGTGTCCACGGAAATCAACGGCTTCCCCAGCGGCACGTCGGCCGCCTCGCGCACCTGCTCCGGTGTGAGGACCCGGGTGCCGGAGACGGACACCTTCTCCGCGCGGACGAGATCGGAACCGTACAGCAGCCAGAAGGCGCCGCAGCCCAGGAAGGCGAGGGCGATGGCCAGGACGACGATCGTACGAAGGTGCCGCCGCAGCAGGCGCCGCAGGGGCGGCGGGCCGGACGACTCCGGCCGGCGTTCACCGCGCGGCGTCCGCTCCCCGGTCGTCGGTCCGGCCACCGTTCCTGCCCTTCGTCAGAGACCCCTAGCGGTGCGCACGGGCGGCGATCGCCTCGTACACCATGCCGACCAGCAGCTCGTCGGCGTCCCGGCGGCCGAACTCGGCGGCGGCGCGGGACATCTCGTACAGCCGGTGCGGGTCGGCCAGCACGGGCAGGACGTTCTGCTGCACCCACTGCGGGGAGAGGTCGGCGTCATCGACCAGCAGACCGCCGCCGGCCTTGACCACCGGCTGGGCGTTGAGCCGCTGCTCGCCGTTGCCGATGGGCAGCGGTACATAGGCGGCCGGCAGTCCGACGGCGGAGAGTTCGGCGACGGTCATCGCGCCCGCACGGCAGAGCATCATGTCGGCCGCGGCGTACGCGAGGTCCATCCGGTCCAGGTAATGTACCGGGACATAAGGGGGCATTCCCGGCATCTGCTGCACCTGCGGCAGTTCGTTCTTCTTGCCGACCGCGTGCAGGATCTGGACGCCGGCCTGCTGCAGCCACGGCGCGACCTGCTGGACCACCTCGTTGAGCCGGCGGGCGCCCTGCGAGCCGCCGGTGACCAGCAGCGTGGGCAGGTTGGGGTCCAGACCGAAGGCGGCGCGCGCCTCGGGGCGCATCGCGGCCCGGTCCAGGGTGGCGATGGAGCGGCGCAGCGGGATGCCCACGTAGCGCGCGTTGCGCAGCTTGCTGTCGGGCGTGGAGACGGCGACCTGGGCCGCGTACCGGGAGCCGATCTTGTTGGCCAGGCCCGGGCGGGCGTTGGCCTCGTGCACGACGATCGGCACGCCGAGCCGCTTGGCGGCGAGATAGCCGGGCAGGGCGACATAGCCGCCGAAGCCGACCACGACGTCCGCCTTGGTGCGCTCCAGGATCTGTTCGGTGGCCTTGATGGTGCCGCGCAGCCGCCCCGGCACGGTGATCAGCTCGGGGGTGGGCTTGCGTGGCAGCGGCACGGCGGGGATCAGCGCCAGCTCGTACCCGCGCTGGGGTACGAGTTCCGTCTCGAGGCCGCGCTCCGTGCCCAGGGCCGTGATGCCCACGGTCGGATCCTGCCTGCGCAGGGCGTCCGCGAGGGCGAGCGCGGGCTCGATGTGGCCCGCGGTTCCTCCGCCGGCGAGTACGACATGCACCGAAATTCACCGCTCTCCGGACGTACGCGCCGCCGTGGCGCGCCGTCGCATCGTGTTCCATCTCCGGGGCCGTCGAGAACCCCCGTTCCGCTTTCTACCAAAGCGGGGTTGCCGCATCGCAAGCGCCGCCCGCGCAGCGGGCTCGTCACGCGCGAAGGCGATCAGCAGCCCGATGGCGAACATGGTCGGCAGCAGGGCGGATCCCCCGTAGGAGAACAGCGGGAGCGGGACACCGGCGATCGGCAGCAGACCGAGCACCGCACCGATATTGATCACGGCCTGGGCCGTGATCCAGGTGGTCACGCCTCCCGCGGCATACCTGACGAAGGGGTCCTCCGTGCGTCCGGCCACGCGGATACCCGCATAGCCTAGAGCGGCGAAGAGAGCGAGCACCGACAGCGTCCCCGCCAGGCCCAGTTCCTCACCGGTGACGGCGAAGATGAAGTCGGTGTGGGCTTCCGGGAGTTGACCCCATTTCTCCACACTCGCACCGAGTCCGGAGCCGAAGATTCCGCCGGAGGCGAGGGCGTAGATCCCGTGCACGGCCTGCCAGCAGTCCACCGGCCCCGACTGGGGCTCGGTGGCGCCCAGGCAGGCCAGGCGGGCCATGCGGTTGGGGCTGGTGCGGATCAGGACGGCGCCGATCAGCCCGGCGACGGCGAGCACCCCGACGAACAGCCGGGTGGGCGCCCCGGCCAGCCACAGCAGGCCGAAGAGGATCGCGGTGACGATGATCGCGGTACCCATGTCGCCGCCGAGCATGATCAGCCCGAGCAGCATGAAGGCGGCCGGCACCAGCGGCACCAGCATGTGCTTCCACTGGGTCAGCAGCCGCCGCTCCTGTTTGCGGGCGAGCAGATCGGCGCCCCACAGCACCAGGGCCAGCTTTCCGAACTCGCTGGGCTGGAGCTGGAAGGAGCCGCCGACGGCGATCCAGTTCTGGTTGCCGTTGACCGCGACTCCTATCCCCGGCACCTGCACCAGCGCCATCAGGCCGACGGCGCCCGCCAGGATGGGGTAGGCGAGCGCCCGGTGCAGCCGGACCGGCATCCGGGAGGCCACCAGCAGCAGCACACAGCCGATCACCGCGGCCAGCAGCTGCTTGCGGAAGAAGTACGAGCCGGGCAGCGACATCTGCAGCGCGGTGATCTGGGAGGCCGAGTAGACCATCACCAGGCCGAGCACGGTGATCAGCGCGCTGCCGCCGAGGATCAGGTAGTACGCGGTCAGCGGCCGGTCCCAGGCCCGGCGCAGCCTCGTGACCAGGCCGAGGGCCGGGTTCTCGCGCGGCAGGCGGGGGGCCCGCTGCACGGGCGGGCGTGAGGTACGGCTACCGGACATCCCGGCCTCCCCGGCAGGCCGGACAGCGCCTCGACGGTCCCACGCGTCCCTCCCAAGGTCGCCCGGCGCAGGCGTCCGGGTCAGGCGCCGAGTTCGCGCACCGCCTGTGCGAACGCCTCACCGCGCCGGTTGTAGTTGGCGAACATGTCCATCGAGGCGCAGGCCGGGGCCAGCAGGACCGTGTCACCGGGCCGTGCGAGCCGCTTCGCCTCCTGGACAGCCTGGAGCATCGCCCCAGTGTCGGTCCGCTCGAGGTCCACGACGGGTACTTCCGGGGCGTGTCGCGCGAGGGCTTCGCGGATCAGGGCGCGGTCGGCGCCGATCAGCACCGCACCGCGCAGGCGCTTCGCGGACTTGGCGACCAGCTCGTCGAAGGTCGCGCCCTTCGCCAGACCGCCCGCAATCCATACGATCTTCTCGTATGCCGCCAACGAGGCCTCCGCGGCATGGGTGTTGGTGGCCTTGGAGTCGTCCACGTAGGAGACGCCGTCGATGTCGGCCACGTGCGCGATGCGGTGGGCGTCCGGGGTGAAGGACCGCAGCCCCTCGCGCACGGCCGCGGCCGGCACGCCGAAGGCGCGCGCGAGCGCCGCGGCGGCCAGCGCGTTGGCGATGTTGTGCGGGGCCGGCGGGCGGACGTCGGAGACCTGCGCCAGCTCCTGGGCGTTCTTGTGCCGGTTCTCCACGAAGGCGCGGTCGACCAGCAGGTCGTCCACGACGCCGAGTTGGGACGGCCCGGGGGTGCCGAGGGTGAAGCCGATGGCCCGGCAGCCCTCCTCCACGTCGGCCTCGCGCACCAGGTCCTCGGTGGCCTTGTCGGCCACGTTGTAGACGCAGGCGACCCGGTTGCCCTCGTAGATGCGGCCCTTGTCGGCGGCGTAGGCCTCCATGGAGCCGTGCCAGTCGAGGTGGTCCGGGGCGAGGTTGAGCACGGCGGCGGAGTGGGCGCGCAGCGAGGGCGCCCAGTGGAGCTGGTAGCTGGACAGCTCCACGGCGAGCACGTCGTACTGCTCCTCGCCCAGCACCGCGTCCAGCAGGGAGACGCCGATGTTGCCGACGGCCGCGGTGCGCAGGCCGGCCGCCTTCAGGATGGCGGCGAGCATCTGGACGGTGGTGGTCTTGCCGTTGGTGCCGGTGACCGCGAGCCAGGGGGCGGCGTCCGGTTTCCGCAGCCGCCAGGCGAGTTCGACATCGCCCCAGACGGGGACCCCGGCGGCCTCGGCCGCCGCGAAGAGCGGCTTGTCCGGCTTCCAGCCGGGGGCGGTGACGATCAGTTCGGTGCCCTCGGGCAGGGTGTCGCCGTCGCCGAGGCGCACGGTGACACCGAGCACCTCGAGCCCGGCGGCCTGTTCGCGGGCGCGGTCGTCGTCGCCGTCGTTGACGACGGTGACCAAAGCGCCGAGGCCGTGCAGCACCTTGGCCGCCGGGACGCCGGAGACGCCGAGCCCGGCGACGGTGATGCGCTTGCCCTGGAAGTCCCCAGTCACCGAGGAGGTCACTTTTCCGCTGCCCATCCCGCGTAGAAGAGGCCCAGTCCGACGATCACACAGATGCCCTGGATGATCCAGAAGCGGACCACCACAAGGACCTCGGACCAGCCCTTGAGTTCGAAGTGATGCTGGAGCGGCGCCATCCGGAAGACCCGCTTCCCGGTGAGCCGGAAGGAGCCGACCTGGATGACCACCGACATGGTGATGAGGACGAACAGGCCGCCCAGGATGGCGAGCAGCAGCTCGGTGCGCGAGCAGATCGCCAGACCGGCGAGCACACCGCCGAGCGCCAGCGAACCGGTGTCGCCCATGAAGATCTTGGCGGGCGAGGTGTTCCACCACAGGAAGCCCAGGCAGGCACCCATCAGGGCGGAGGAGACCACGGCGAGGTCGAGCGGGTCGCGCACCTCGAAGCAGGCGTTGGGGTTGGTCAGGGTCTCGCCGTTGGCGCAGGACTCCTGGAACTGCCAGACGCCGATGAAGGTGTAGGCGCCGAAGACGAGGACCGAGGCGCCGGTGGCCAGACCGTCCAGACCGTCGGTGAGGTTCACGCCGTTCGACATGGCGAGGATCATGAACAGCGCCCAGACGACGAACAGCACCGGGCCGATCGTCCAGCCGAAGTCCGTGATGAACGACAGCTTCGTGGAGGCGGGGGTCTGCCCGCGGGCGTCCGCGAACTGCAGGGAGAGCACGGCGAAGGCGATGCCGACGATCAGCTGGCCGGCCATCTTCGCCTTGGCCCGCAGGCCCAGCGAACGCCGTTTGACGATCTTGATGTAGTCGTCCAGGAAGCCGACCATGCCCATGCCGACCATCAGGCCGAGCACCAGCAGACCCGAGTAGGTCGGGGTGTAGCCGGTGATCACCTTGGACAGGAAGTAGGCGGCGACCGTGGCCAGGATGAAGGCGATGCCGCCCATGGTCGGCGTACCGCGCTTGCTGGCGTGCTCGCGCGGCCCGTCGTCGCGGATGTACTGGCCGTAGCCCTTGCGGGCCAGGAGCTTGATCAGCAGGGGGGTGCCGATCAGTGTCAGGAAGAGGCCAATGACTCCTGCGAACAGGATCTGCTTCATCATCGGGCGGCGACCTCACCCTCGGCACCGGTCTCGAGCAGCGCCTGCGCCACGCTCTCGAGCCCGACCGACCGGGACGCCTTCACGAGTACGACGTCCCCCGGGCGCAGCTCGCTGCGCAGCAGGTCGACCGCCGCCTGTGCGTCGGACACGTGCACCGACTCCTCACCCCACGAACCCTCGTTATATGCGCCCAGTTGCAGCCAGGCGGCTTCCCTGCCGCCGACCGCGACGAGCTTGCTGACGTTGAGCCGGACGGCGAGCCGTCCGACCGCGTCGTGCTCGGCGAGCGCCTCGTCCCCGAGCTCGGCCATCTTGCCGAGCACCGCCCACGTCCGGCGCCCCTTGCCCATGGCCGCCAGCGCACGCAGGGCGGCCCGCATGGACTCGGGGTTCGCGTTGTAGGCGTCGTTGACGACCGTCACGCCGTCCGGGCGCTCGGTGACCTCCATCCGCCAGCGGGAGAGGGAGCCCGCCTCGGAGAGCGCGAGGGCGATCTCGTCTGCGGACATGCCCAACTCGTGGGCGACGGCGGCCGCGGCGAGCGCGTTCGACACGTGATGCTCACCGTACAGGCGCATGGTCACATCGCTTGCACCGGAGGGTGTGTGAAGCCGGAAGGAGGGCTGTCCGCTGTCCGTGAGTCGCACGTTCTCGGCCCGAACGTCCGCTTCGCCGGACTCCCCGAAGAAGATCACCTTCGCCTTCGTTCGGGCGGCCATGGCCCGCACATAGGGGTCGTCGGCGTTGAGGATCGCCGCGCCGCCGTCCTCGGCGGACGGGAGCGCCTCGACGAGCTCGCCCTTGGCCTGCGCGATCTGCTCGCGCCCGCCGAACTCGCCGATGTGCGCGGAGCCGACGTTGAGGACCAGGCCGATCCGCGGCGGGGTGAGCTCGGTGAGGTACTTGATGTGGCCGAGGCCGCGGGCACCCATCTCCAGGACGAGGTACCGGGTCTCCTCGGTGGCGCTGAGCGCGGTCAGCGGCAGACCGATCTCGTTGTTGAGCGAGCCGGGGGTGAAGACGGTCGGCGCCTTGCGCCTGAGCACCTGGGCGACGAGGTCCTTGGTGCTGGTCTTTCCGGCCGAGCCGGTGAGGGCGACGAGGGTGGTGCCGAGGCGCCGTACGACGTGGCGGGCGAGGGCGCCGAGGGCGGACTGCACGTCGTCGACGACGATCGCGGGCACGCCCACCGGCCGGGAGGCGAGCACGGCGGCCGCGCCCGCCTCGACGACCTGGGCCGCGAAGTCGTGGCCGTCGGCGCGCTCGCCGACGAAGGCGACGAAGAGGCTGCCCGGACCCGCCTCCCGCGAGTCCCGGACGACCGGCCCGGTGACCTGCACGGACGGATCCGGTATGTCGTGCGTCTGCCCGCCGACGACTTCTGCGATCTCGGCGAGGGAGAGGGCGATCACAAGTTCATCCCTGGGTCTTCTGGATTGCTTCGCGAAGCACCTGGCGGTCGTCGAAGGGACGCACCACCCCGGCGATGTCCTGCCCCTGCTCGTGGCCCTTGCCGGCGACCAGCACGGTGTCACCGGGCTGCGCCCGGGCGACGGCGGCGGCGATCGCGGCGGCCCGGTCCTCGAAGACCTGCACCTCGCCGCGCTCGTGGGCCGGCACCGAGGCCGCGCCCTGGAGCATGGTGGCGAGGATCGCGAGCGGGTCCTCGGAGCGGGGGTTGTCCGATGTCAGTACGGCGGTGTCGGCGAGCCGGGCCGCGGCGGCGCCCATCGGCGCGCGCTTGGTCCGGTCCCGGTCCCCGCCGCAGCCGAGCACCACGTGCACCTTGCCCTCGGTGACCTTGCGCAGGGCGCGGAGCACGGACTCGACGGCGTCGGTCTTGTGGGCGTAGTCGACGACCGCGAGATACGGCTGGCCCGCGTCGACCCGCTCCAGGCGGCCCGGCACACCGGGGACGGCGGCGACACCGTCGGCGGCGGACTGCGGGTCGAGTCCGGCCGCGGCGAGCGCCACGATCGCGGCCAGGGTGTTGGCCACGTTGAAGGGGCCCGGCAGCGGCGAGCGGGCGGTGATCCGCTCGTCCTTGGGGCCGATCACGGTGAAGGCCGAGTCCACCGGGCCGACCTCGACGTCCTCGGCGCGCCAGTCGGCGTCCGGGTGGCCCTCGGCGGAGTAGGTGACGACCGGGACGCCGGCCTCCTTGACCAGGCGGCGGCCGTACTCGTCGTCGATGTTGACCACGCCGAGCCTGCTGCGTTTCGGCGTGAACAGCTGCGCCTTGGCCCGGAAGTAGTCCTCCATGCCGGAGTGGAACTCCATGTGCTCCGGGCTGAGGTTGGTGAAGACGGCGATGTCGAAGACGCAGCCGTCGACCCGGCCGAGGACCAGGGCGTGGCTGGAGACCTCCATGGCGACCGCCTCGGTGCCGCGTTCGCGCATCACGGCGAACAGGGCCTGCAGATCGGTGGCCTCGGGGGTGGTGCGCTCGGACTTGATCCGCTCGTCGCCGATGCGCATCTCGACGGTGCCGATCAGCCCCGTGCTGCGGGCGGTCCGCAGTCCGCCCTCGACGAGGTAGGCGGTGGTGGTCTTGCCGGAGGTGCCGGTGATGCCGATCTGGAGCAGGTCGCGGCCGGGGTGGCCGTAGATCGTGGCGGCCAGCTCGCCCATCCGCCCCCGCGGGTCGTCGACCACCAGCACGGGCAGCCCGGTCACGGCGGCGCGTTCGGCGCCGGACGGGTCGGTGAGCACGGCGGCCGCACCGAGTCCTGCGGCCTGGGTGACGAAGTCGGCCCCGTGCGCGCGGGCACCCGGCAGGGCGGCGTACAGGTCGCCGGGGCGGACGGCGCGCGAGTCGTGGGTGATGCCCGTGACCTCGGCGGTCTGCTCCGGTGCGGGGGCACCCAGCAGGCCGGCGAGCTCCGCGAGGGGTGTCGGGGAGACCCGTTCCGGCCTGGGCGGTCCCGGATATGTCACGGGGTGGCCCTTCTGGGTGGTTTGGGACTGATCAGCGTGTGGCACGGCGGTGAGCGTACCCGGCGTCACCGCCCCGGGGCGAAGCGAGGGGGTGGAGGTGCCGGAGTTCCCGGGGTGCGGGGAGGTCGTCGTCACGAGGTGGTTCCTGGGGGCGTCGTCGGTCAGGGCTTGAAGGTGACCGGGTAGTTCTCGGGCTTCGCCCCGGTCGGGGGGACCTGCAGGGTCTTCAGGGTGAACTCCATGACCTGCTTGTACACCGGTCCGCAGATCTGGCCGCCGAAGTAGCTGCCCTTGGTGGCGTTCTGGATGACGCAGTAGACGGTGATCCGGGGCTTGTCGGCGGGGGCGAAGCCGGCGAAGGACGAGGTGTATCCGCGGTACTTCCCGGTGGCCGGATCCACGCGGTTCGCCGTACCCGTCTTGCCCGCGACCCGGTAGCCGGGGATGCGCGCCCTGGTGCCGGTGCCCTCCTCGTCGTCCACCACCGACTCCAGCATCCGGGCGAGCGTCTTCGCCGTCCTCTCGCTGATCACCCGCCTCTTCTCGGGCTCCGGGGCGGGTGTGAAGGTCCCGTCGGGTCCCTCGGTGCCGCGCACCAGGGTGGGCTCGATGCGCACGCCGCCGTTGGCGATGGTCGAGTAGACGGAGGCGGCCTGCATCGCGTTGATGGACACACCCTGGCCGAAAGGAATCGTGTACTGCTGCGAGGTCGACCACTGCCCGGGCGGCGCCAGGATGCCCTTGGTCTCGCCCGGGAAGCCCAGTCCGGTGGGGCCTCCGAGGCCGAAGCGGCGCAGGTAGTCGTAGAGGACCTTGTTGGCGGCGGACTGGGTCTCGCCGAGCTGGCCGGTGGCCAGGATGGTGCCGATGTTGCTGGACTTGGCGAGCACCCCGTTGAGGGTCAGGTGCCAGGTCGGGTGGTCGACGTCGTCCTTGAAGAGGCGGTCGCCGCGGTGCAGCCGGTTGGGCACCACGACATGGGTGAGCGGGGTGGCGGCGTTCTCCTCGAGCACGGCCGCCATCGACAGCACCTTGGCGGTGGAGCCGGGCTCGTAGGCGTCCTGGAGGGCCGCGTTGCCGAGCGCGGCGGGGTCGGCCTCGGAGAGGTTGTTCGGGTCAAAGCCGGGCGCGTTGGCCATGGCGAGGACCTCGCCGGTGCGGGTGTCCTGGACGATCACATAGCCGCGGTCGGCCCGGGACGTGGCCACCTGCTTGCTGATGGCGTTCTGCGCGGCCCACTGGATGTCGCGGTCGATGGTGAGCTCGACGTCGCTGCCGGGCACGGCCGGGGTCTCGGTGGAGTCGGCGGTGGGAACCAGCCGGCCTCCCGACTGGGCGTAGCGGATCTTGCCGTCCTTGCCGGTGAGCTTCTTGTCCAGCTGGAGCTCGATGCCGCCGCCGCCCCGGCCGGAGGCGTTGACCCAGCCCAGTATCCCGGCGGCCAGCTCGTTGTTGGGGTACACCCGCTTGGTGGTGGGCACGGAGAAGACGCCGGAGAGCACGTTGACGGCGGTCTTGTCGCTCTCCGCCTTCTTGGCCAGCGCGGACTTCAGGTCCTTGATCTGCTTCCAGACCTGCGGGGTCTGCCGGCCGGCCAGTTTGACGTAGCGCAGCCCCTTGTTCTCCGGGCGGAGCTTGGCGACCAGCTTCTCCTCGCTCTGGCCGAGGATCGGGGCGAGCAGGGCGGCGGCCTGCTCCGGGGCGTCGCCGGTCTTCATCTGCTCCGGGGTGAACATGGTGGGGTCGGCGGTGATGTCGTAGGCGTCCACGCTGGTCGCCAGGGCCACCCCGTTGCGGTCGGTGATCTCGCCGCGCTCGGCGGCGAGCACCTGGCCGACATAGCGGTTCTGCGCCGCCTTGGCGGCGTAGGTGCTCGCGTCGACGGCCTGCACCTGGAACAGGCGGATCACGAAGGCGATCAGGACGAGGGTCAGGGCCAGGCCGACCAGGCGCAGCCGGGGGCGCGGGCTGCCCAGCCGGATGGTGCGCGGGGCCGGGCGGGGCGGTCCCGGGCGGCGGGCGGGGCGG
>NZ_BAAAIZ010000054.1:960-6166 GCF_039526425.1 Streptomyces thermospinosisporus | reverse complement strand
CGGTCACTGACCGCCTACGATCACTGACCGCAACGACACCCCTTGGACTCATTCATCTAGTCCTCGAAGAGCGCCTGCTGCTCGCCTTCCTTTGCCTTGCGCAGCCGCTTGGTGCGGGCGCCGATCACCAGCGCCGTGGCCGCCGCCGTCACCCCGAAGGCCGCCGGGAGCATCCAGCTGCGGTCCAGGACGTGGCCGAGGGCGTGGTCCAGGGAGAGGCGGCCCGCGCCGGTGATGGCGAGACCGGCCGCGGTCAGGCCGAGGGTCGCGGCGTACTCGTAGCCGCCCTCCTGGGCGAAGAAGCCGTTCGGGGTGTGCACGGCCGCCGCGCCCGCCATCGCCCCGGCCGCCGCCGCGCCCGCCGCAGGGGTGGCCAGACCGAGCGCCAGCAGCGCGCCGCCGCCCGTCTCCGCCAGGCCTGCGGCGGTCGCGCTCGCCTTGCCCGGTGAATAGCCGACGGTCTCCATGAACTGGCCGGTGCCCTCGATGCCGTGCCCGCCGAACCAGCCGAACAGTTTCTGCGTGCCATGGGCCATCAGCACGCCGCCCGCCGCCAGCCGCAGCAGCAACAGGCCCACATCGCGCCGGCCGGGGCCGGAGTCGTCTCGTCGCTCGCAAAAGATCACAGTCGCTCTCCCGGAGGCAGGCGGCCGGCGCACGGCGGCCGGAGCGGTCGCTTCGCCGCGACCACCGTCGCATCTCCGCCCGGGTGCGGCCCGTCGCCGGACGCCGTTCGGGTGGCTCCTGGTGGCGGGTCCGGGCGGGCGGTACGACGCTGACGGACATGACCATTCAGACCACCCGCCTGAGCAACCCGGCCGTCCGCGCCTTCGTCACCGCCGTCAACAACCACGACCGCGAGGGCTTCATGGCGCTGCTCGCGCCCGGGGCCACCATGGCCGACGACGGCACCGAGCGGGACCTCGCCGACTGGATCGACCGCGAGATCTTCTCTTCCAACGGCCACCTGGACGTCGAACGCGAGTCCGACAACGGCCGCACGCTGCTCGCCAACTACCGCAACGACACCTGGGGCGAGATGCGCACCCGGTGGTCCTTCGAGGTGACCGACGACGGCCGGATCTCCCGCTTCGAGACCGGCCAGGCCTGACACGGCAGCCGTTCCACGCCCCGGTGCGTACCCGCGGTCCCGCGCGGGTCCACCCCCACCCGATGGCGTGGAACGGCTGCCGCCTCCCCCCTGAACATGGCCTGTGCGGGTCTCCGGCGAAGCCCCACCCTCCAAGTGTGAAGCTTTTGTGGAGAGAAGTTGAGCATACGGCCTTCACCGGGGGCAATGGTGCGGTAACAACTATTCCGCTTGTGCAGAAGGCGCGTGCGGAACGAGCGGTGCCCTGAGAGCACCGGGGGGCCGGGAGCCGTCAGCCCCGCCCCACGTACGGCATCGTCGTCGCCAGCACCGTCGCGAACTGCACATTCGCCTCCAGCGGCAGCTCCGCCATGTGCCGCACCGTGCGGGCCACGTCGGCGACGTCCATCACCGGCTCCGGCACGACCTCCCCGTTGGCCTGCAGCACGCCCGACGCCATCGCCTTCGTCATGTCCGTCGCCGCGTTGCCGATGTCGATCTGGCCCACCGCGATCCGGTACGGCCGTCCGTCCAGCGACAGCGACTTGGTCAGGCCGGTCAGCGCGTGCTTGGTGGCGGTGTAGGCGACCGAGTGCGGGCGCGGCGCGTGCGCCGAGATCGAGCCGTTGTTGATGATCCGGCCGCCCTGCGGGCGCTGCTCCTTCATCTGCCGGTAGGCCGCCTGGGCGCACAGGAACGCGCCGTTGAGGTTGGTGTCCACCACGTGCCGCCAGGCGTCGTAGGACAGGTCCTCCACCGGCACCCCGCCAGGACCGAACGTCCCCGCGTTGTTGAACAGCAGGTCCACCCGCCCGAAGCGCTCCACCGTGGCCGCGAACAGGGCGGCCACGTCGTCCGGTTGCGAGACGTCGGTGCGGACGGCGAGCGCGGTGCCCTCCGGGACGAGCGCGGCCGTCTCCTGAAGTGCCTCGCCGCGGCGGCCCGCCAGAGCCACCGACCACCCAGCCCGCAGCAGTTCCACGGACACCGCCCGGCCGATCCCGGAACCCGCGCCGGTCACCACGGCGATCCGCCGCTCCCCGGTCGTGCCACCCGTCATCACGCCCGCCTCTCCTCGCTGTCTCGCACGCCTGCTTCCCGCACCGGCTCCGCCGCCGGTTCGCACGCTGTTCATGACCTCGCAGCGTACGTGCGGGATCACCCCAGGCCGCTCAAGCCGGCGTGGCCACCGGCCCCTGAGCCCCCTGAGCCCCCTGAGCCCCCTGAGCCCCCTGGGCGGTGGCGCGGGCGGTGATCCCCCAGCGCACCTTCCGCCCCGTCATCCGTCCCGCCCCTGCTGTGTCATCGGCCACGCGTACGAGCTGAGAGCATAGGGACCGGACGATTCGGAGAGGGAGGGGCCACATGCCCGAGGGTGGGGCGTCCACGACCGGCCCGGCAGGGAGACCGGCGGGAGCGGGCGGGGGAGGAGGACCGGGGGCCGCGGCGCGCCGCACCGGACTGTTCGTCACCCTCGTCCTCGGCGGGCTGACCGCCACGCCCCCGCTGGCGATGGACATGTATCTCCCGGCGCTCCCGGAGGTCACCCGGTCCCTGCACGCGCCCGCCGCCACCGTCCAGCTCACCCTCACCGCCTGCCTGGCCGGCATGGCGCTCGGGCAGCTGGTCGTCGGCCCGATGAGCGACCGCTGGGGGCGCCGCCGCCCGCTGCTCGCCGGCCTCGCGGTGTACGTCGTCGCCACCGCCCTGTGCGCCGTCGCACCGACGGTGGAGCTGCTGACGGTCCTCCGGCTGGCGCAGGGACTCGCGGGCGCGGCCGGCATCGTCATCGCCCGCGCCGTGGTCCGCGACCTGTACGACGGCGTGGCCATGGCCCGCTTCTTCTCCACCCTGATGCTGATCTCCGGCATGGCCCCGATCGTGGCGCCGCTGATCGGCGGGCAGATCCTGCGGGTGACCGACTGGCGGGGCGTCTTCCTCGTCCTCGCCGCGGTCGGGGCGCTGCTCGGCCTCGTCGTGTGGGCGAGGCTCCCGGAGACGCTGGCGCCCGGCGACCGGCACGCCGGCGGGGTGGGGGAGGCGCTCGGCGCGATGCGCCGGCTGCTCGCCGACCGCACCTTCACCGGCTATCTGCTCGGCGGCGGCTTCGCCTTCGCCGCCCTCTTCGCCTACGTCGCGGCGTCACCCTTCGTCGTCCAGGAGATCCACGGCGCCTCCCCGCAGACCTTCAGCCTGCTGTTCGGGCTGAACGCGGTCGGCCTGGTGACCGTGGGCCAGATCAACGGCAGGATCCTGGTCGGCCGGGTCCGCCTGGACCGGGTGCTGGCCGCCGGCCTCACCGTCGTCGTCCTCGCCGCCACGGCGCTGCTGCTGATCTCGCTCGGCGTGTTCGGCAGGACGGGGCTGTTCCCGGTGGCCGCCGCGCTGTTCGTGCTGATGTCCGCGATGGGCATCACCCTGCCCAACACCCAGGCGCTCGCCCTGATGCGGGTGCGGCACGGCGCGGGCTCCGCCTCCGCGCTGCTCGGCACCTCGTCCTTCCTGATCGGTGCGATCGCCTCGCCGCTGGTGGGGATCGCCGGCGAGGACACCGCCGTGCCGATGGCCGTGGTGCAGCTCGGCGCCGCGCTGGCGGCGACCGCGTGCTTCCTGGGCCTGTGCCGTCCCTGGCGCACCCGGCAGGAGGAGACGGGGCACGATGGAAGGCACGACGGCGCGCATGACGGCGTGCGCGACGAGACCGTGAGGGCAGAACGCTGAGCGCCCCGAGACTGCGCCACGGCTCACCGGAACGGGCCGGGCTCGACCCCGCAGGGCTGTGCCGCCTCGCCGGCCACGTACGCGCCCTCACCACCGGGGACAGCCCCTGGGCGGCGGGCGCCGTGGTGATCGCCGGACGCGGACCGGTGATCGCCCTGGAGGAGGCGGCCGGCTGGGCCGTGCGCTACGCCGCCTGGGACGAGCGCACCGGCACGGCCGTGGAACTCCCGCCGGCCGAGCGCGTCCCGGCCACCGTGGACACCCCGTTCGACCTGGCCTCCGTGACCAAGCTGTTCACCTCGGTCGCCGCCGTGCAGCAGCTCGAACGGGGCACCCTCGGCATCGACGCCCGCGTCGGCGCCTACCTGCCGGACTTCACCGGCGCCGGCCGGCACGGCATCACCGTGCGGCAGCTGCTCACCCACACCTCCGGGCTCCGCCCCGACCTGCCGCTGTACGACTGTGCCGACGACGCCGAGCGGCTGGACATGCTGCGCGCGGAGGAACCGGTGACGGCCCCCGGCACGTACTGCTACTCCGACCTGAACATGCTGCTGCTCCAGCACGTGCTGCAGCGCATCACCGGCCGCACCCTCGACACCCTGATCCACGACGGGATCACCCGCCCCCTCGGCATGACGTCGACCGGCTTCGGTCCCTGCCCCGGCGCGGCGGCCACCGAGGACCAGCGCACACCGTGGTCCAAGGCCGACCGGGGCATGCTGCGGGGCGAGGTGCACGACGAGAACGCCTGGGCGCTGGGCGGAGTCGCGGGCCACGCCGGGCTGTTCTCCACGGCCCTGGACCTCGCGGTCTTCTGCCGCGCCCTGCTGGCCGGCGGCTCCTACGGCCCCGCCCGCATCCTCGGCCCCGACTTCACGGACCTGCTGTTCACCCCGCCCGGCCTGGGCTTCGCCATGGACCAGCCCTGGTTCATGGGCGAACTCGCCGGCCACGGGGCCGCGGGCCACTGCGGCTTCACCGGAACGTGCCTGATCCTGGACCGCGCCACGGACACCTTCCTCGTCCTGCTGGCCAACACGGTCCACCCCCGCCGCCGCCCCGCGGACAACGCCCCCAGGGCCGCCGCGGCGACGGCCCTCGCCAGGGCGGTCCTCCCGGGCAGGGGGCGAGGACCACAGGGGGAGGTCTCCTAGAATCTCCGGGTGAACGCCGCCGACGACCTCCGCTCCGCCCTGGCCGGCCTGCTGGACGGGCTTCCGCCGCGCCAGGCCGCCCAGGCCGTCGAGCGGCTGATCTCCGCCTACCGCGGCGCCACCCCCACCCACGCCCCGATCCTGCGCGACCGCGCCGACGTCGCCGCCTACGCGGCCTACCGGATGCCCGCCACCTTCGAGGCGGTGCACCAGGCGCTGACGGCGTTCGCCGGGGCCG
>NZ_BAAAIZ010000054.1:0-884 GCF_039526425.1 Streptomyces thermospinosisporus | reverse complement strand
GTCTCCGTCGCCGGGGAGTGGGCCGCGCGGTCGCCGCTCCGGGACCGGCGTCACGGTACGCACCGGCGCCGCCGCCTGGGCGGTCACCGCCACCTGGCCCGGCGAACGCCCCGTCACCGTGCTCGACTGGGCCGAACCCGCCCTCGCCCTCGGCCGTGAGCTGGCCGGCGCCAACCCCGCCCTGGGCAAGGCCGAGTGGCGGCACAGCCGCATCGGCCCGGCGCTCACCCTCGAGCCCGTGGACCTGGTCACCGTCTCCTACGTCCTCAACGAGCTGACCGCCCCCGACCGCGCCGCCCTCGTCGACACCGCCGCCGAGGCCGCCGGGGCCGTCGTGATCGTCGAGCCCGGCACCCCCGACGGCTACGCCCGCGTCATCGAGGCCCGCGACCGGCTGATCGCCGCCGGCTTCCGCATCGCCGCCCCCTGCCCGCACAGCGCCGCCTGCCCCATCGCGCCCGGCACCGACTGGTGCCACTTCTCGGCCAGGGTCAGCCGCTCGTCGCTGCACCGCCAGATCAAGGGCGGCTCGCTCCCGTACGAGGACGAGAAGTTCAGCTACGTCGCCGCCACCCGGCACCCGGCCGAACCGGCCCCCGCCCGGGTCGTCCGCAAGCCGCAGCTCCGCAACGGCCAGGTCCTGCTCGACCTGTGCGAGACCGAGCCCGCCCTGCGCCGCGCCACGATCACCAAGCGCCACGGCGACCTGTACCGCGCGGCCCGGGACACCGACTGGGGCGACCCGTGGCCCCCGTCCGGACACCGACCGCCCGGCGACCACGCATAGCCCACGCAGCGACCGCCCCGGCGACCAGGCATAGAGCCCACGCAGCGACCGGGCCCGGCGGCCACGCAGCGACCGGGCCCGGCGGCCACGCAGCGAC
>NZ_BAAAIZ010000053.1:0-133283 GCF_039526425.1 Streptomyces thermospinosisporus | reverse complement strand
GACCCTCACGAAAGATCGAGGCTAAAGCGGGAAGTCCACCCGTACGTGCCGGATGCTTGGATCGACCACAGCAAGACGAAGATCGGGTACGAGATCCCAGTCACGCGGCACTTCTATGCTTACGAGCCACCGCGGCCGTTGGCGGAGATCGACGCAGAGCTGAAAGCTCTAGAGGCCGAGATTCAAGGGCTGTTGGGGGACGTGACGGAATGACCGACATGCTTCGCAACCTTCCTGAGGGATGGGCTACGACTCGCCTCGACCGCATCGCGACTGTCAACGCCAGGATCGGCTGGAAAGCTCTTGCAGCTTCTGAGTACCAACCAGATGGATACGCCTTCTTGGCCACACCGAACATCAAGAACCGGGAGATCGACTTCCAGAACGTAAATTACATCTCGGAGTTCCGATACAACGAGTCCCCCGAGTTGAAGCTGCAGGTCGGCGACGTCCTACTAGCCAAGGACGGAAACACTCTGGGAATTGTGAACATCATTCACCACCTGCCACGCCCGGCCACAGTAAACGGTTCAATCGCTGTACTTCGAAGCTTTGACATGGAGCCGCGTTTTCTTCGCTACGTCATCCAGAGCAGCTTCATTCAGAGTCACATCAATTCCGTCAAGGACGGCATGGGCGTACCCCACCTCTTCCAGCGGGACATCAAGCGCTTCCCGCTCCCTGCTCCTCCACTGACGGAGCAGCGCCGCATCGCCGACTTCCTCGACAACGAGATCGATACCCTAGATAATCTAGTCACCAAAAAGCGCAAACTCATTGCGCTTATGAACGAACGTATCGACAGTCAAATCCTCCGCTTCGTGGGATCCAGCAGCCTCGTCGACAAGACGACGGGGGGTCCGGTCGTCCCGATCCGGCGAACGCTATCGAAAGTAGTCAGACCGGTTACCGCAGAAATGGAAGCCATTACTGCTTATAGGGACGGTCAGGTCACAGATCGCGCATCCCGGCGGCCAGAAGGATACACACTGTCAGCGTCCGCAGAACCGCAGGGACAGGGTGTCGAAATTGGCGATGTTGTTGTCCATGGACTTGATGGGTTCGCTGGAGCAATTGGAGTAGCTGAGGCGCGTGGTTACTGCAGCCCCGTCTATCACGTTTGCATTCCGCAAGGCGACGGTGACGCTCGTTTCCTGGGCAGACTTCTTCGTCTTCTAGCACTTCAAGGGTACCTGGGAAACTTTGCGACTAGCACACGCGAACGGGCCGTGGACTTCCGCAACTGGGATCTCTTCGGACGCATTCCGATTCCCGTGGTGCCGTGCCAGCAGCAAAAGAAGATCGGGGTAGAGATCAGCAAGGTGCGTCCGCTCCATGAAGCAATCGAACGCTCTGCGTCTCTCGTAGCCGAGCGCCGCCAAGCCCTCATCACCGCCGCCGTAACCGGCCAGTTCGACGTATCCACCGCCAGCGGCCGCAACGTAACCGAAGGAGTAGCCGTATGAGCCCCGTGCACGACGAGTCCTCCTTCGGTTCGGCCATAGTCGCCGCTCTCTGCGAGCGAGGCTGGCGGGAGGCACGCCCCGAGGACTACCGGCCCGACCTCGGCCTGGACACCAACGAGCTGTTCACCTTCATCGGCGCCACCCAGCCCGACGAGTGGAACGAACTCCTCACCGTCTACGGCGGCAACCCCAACGAGGCTCAGCGAGGCTTCGCCCAGCGCCTCGACCGGGCCATCGCCGATGACGGGCTGCTCCACGTCCTCCGCAACGGCGTCAAGGATCGCGGAGTCCGTCTCCGCGTCGCCTACTTCAAGCCCAACCTCATCTCCGCCGACTCCGTACTCGACGGCTACCGCGCCAACCGCCTCACCGTCGTCCGGGAACTCCCCTACGCCACCAAACAGGCCGACTGGGGCCACTGCCTCGACCTGACCCTGTTCCTCAACGGCATCCCCGTCGCCACGGCCGAGTTGAAGAACCCCCTCACCGGTCAGGGCGTCGAGCAGGCCAAGGAGCAGTACCGGACCGACCGTGATCCGACCGAATTGATCTTCACGCGTCGCGTCATCGCGAACTTCGCCGTCGACCCGGATCTCGTCTTCGTCACCACCCAACTGCGCGGCAAGAGCACCCGCTTCCTGCCCTTCAACACCGGCTCCAACGGCCCCGGCCAGCCCGGCGGAGCCGGGAACCCGGCACCCACCATCCCCGGCAAGTACGCCACCTCCTACCTCTGGGAAGAGGTCTGGCAGCGGGACAACTGGCTCGATCTGCTCCAGCGGTTCGTGCACCAGCAGAAGCACAAGACGCCCGGCGGCGGCACCACCAAGACCACGATCTTCCCCCGCTTCCACCAGTGGGACGTGGTCCGCAAGCTCACCGCGCACGCGGCCACGCACGGCGCCGGACAGAACTACCTCGTGATGGCCTCCGCCGGCTCCGGCAAGTCCAACACCATCGGCTGGCTCGCGCACCGCCTCAGCGACCTGCACGCCGACACGGACCCGCGTGCGCTCGACCCCGAGGCCACCGCTGACAACCGCATCACCCCCGGCGAGCCCGTCTTCGACAAGGTCATCGTCATCACCGACCGGCGCAACCTGGACGCCCAGCTCCGCGAAACGGTCGGCAGCTTCTCGCAGACGGACGGTCTCGTCGTCAAGGTCGACGAGAAGCACGGCGCCAAGAGCGAACAGCTCGCCCGCGCCCTCTCCCGTGACACCGGCAAGATCGTCACGGTCACGCTGCACTCGTTCCCCGCCCTGCTCGACTACATCAAGCGCAACCCCACCGAGATCAAGGGCACCCGCTTCGCGATCATCATCGACGAGGCGCACTCCTCCCAGTCGGGCGACGCCGCCACGGCCGTGAGGTCGGCCCTGCGCGACCTCGGCCTGGATGCAGACTCGGACGACGAGGGCGCGACCACGGTCACCGTGGACGAAAAGCTGAAGGCGAAGGCGGTGGCGCGCTCCCAGGCCACCAACCTCTCCTACTTCGCCTTCACCGCCACACCCAAGGCCAAGACGCTCGAACTCTTCGGCACGGAGGGCGTCGAGAACGGCAAGACCGTTTACCGCCCCTTCCACACCTACTCCATGCGTCAGGCCATCGAGGAAGGCTTCATCCTCGACCCGCTGCGCAACTACGTCACCTACAACACCTACTGGAAGCTCGCGAATCTCAACCGCGACGAGAAGGAGGTCGACCCCTCCAAGGCGAACAGCCTGCTGGCCCGGTTCGCGCTCATGCACGAGCACACGGTGTCCCAGCACGCCCAGGTGATCGTGGAACACTTCGTCGCCCACACCCGCGGCCGGCTCGGTGGGCGTGCCAAGGCCATGGTCGTCACGGCGTCCCGGCACTCCGCCGTTCAGATGGCGCGCGCCATCCGGAGCTACATCGCCGACCGCGCGTACGACACCAAGTACCCGGACCTCGGAGTCCTGGTCGCCTTCTCCGGGTCCCTGACCGTCGACGGCGAGGAGACGACGGAGAGCAAGGAGAACGGCGGTCTTCCCGAGAGCGCCTTGCCCAAGGCCTTCGCCTACACCCGCGCCGACGACAAGGCCGTAAAGGCCGGCGGCAAGGGGCAGCAGGAGTACCGGATCCTGGTCGTCGCCGAGAAGTACCAGACCGGTTTCGACCAGCCGCTCCTGACCACGATGTACGTGAACAAGACGCTCACCGGCATCGCGGCCGTCCAGACGCTCTCCCGCCTCAACCGCACCGCCGATCGCAAGTCCCAGGCCGACCTCGCCGTCCTGGACTTCGTCAACGAGGCCGAGGACATCCAGGACGCCTTCCGCCCGTACTTCGAGGAGGCGCACACCCTCCCCTCCGACCCGAATCTCCTCTACACCGCCCAGAGCCGTGTGATGTCCGCTCCGGTCATCTCGGAGCAGGACATGGACGAGTTCGTCGCCGCGTACTTCGAGGCCCAGGAGAAGGCGGGCGGCTCCCAGTCCAAGTGGGAGAAGCTGCACGCCGAGCTGTACCGGCTCCTCTCCCCCGCCGTCACCCGCTTCGCCGCGCTCCTGGAGAGCGAGGACGAGGATGACGTCGACACGGCCGAGGAGTTCCGCGCCCATCTCAACGACTACGTACGCAAGTACGGCTTCCTCGCGCAGATCGTGCCGTACCACGACGCCGAGTTGGAGCGGCTGTACCTGTACGGGCGTTACCTGCTCAACCGTCTCCCCCGCCTCGCGGACGGCGGCGTGGACATAGGCGAGGTCGACCTCAGTCACCTGCGCGTCGAGAAGACCGGCGAGCACGATGTGTCCCTCAGCCCTGAGGGGCCTGCCGAGCTCAAGGGCTTCGGCGACGGGGTGGGCGGCGCGAAGGACTCCGAGAAGTCACTGCTGTCCGAGCTGATCGAGAAGTTCAACGCCAAGTTCGGTACGGAGTTCACCGAGGAGGATGTCCTCCCGGCGTTCAACGCCACCAAGGAGGACCCGAAGGTCCGGGCCGCCGCCCTCGTCAACGACGAGGAGAACTTCGGCATCGTCTTCGACAAGAAGTTCGAGGAGAACATGATGGATCATGTCTCCACGATCGAGACCCTCGGTCAGCGCTACTTCGGTACCGACCGGGACTTCAAGTCCAACCTCGACCGCAGCGCTCGCCGCGCGGCCTGGCGGATGATCCGCCGGGAGGAAGGACTGGACGACATCTGACACAGGCGGGGCTCGGTGCGCATGCATCGCACCGAGCCCCGCTCGTCGTACGTCCGCCGGTTCAGCGCCCGGCAGCCAACCGCACGAAGTCCGTCCACGCCTCCGCACCGACGGCCAGTCGCTCTCCGTCCGGCCGCTTCGAGTCCCTGACCAGGACAGCTCCAGGAACGGCGACGAACTCCAGGCACTCCCCGCCGCCACCTGTGCTGTAGCTGCTCTTGCGCCAGGCGGCTTCTGGCACGGCGTGCGCTATGCGAACGCTCATGACTCTCCCATCAGTTTCTCGACGAAGGCGGATGACTCCCTCGGCGTCAAGGCCTGTGATCGGAGGATGCCATACCGAGCCTCCAGCTCACGCACCTTGGTCGCATCGGTATACAGCCGACTGTCGTCTTGCACTTCCGCATACGCGATGCGCTGTCCCTTGTCCGTGTCGATCAGCGTGAAGGGACCTCCCAACGCAGCGTTGTCCTCCCGAGCGGTCGGCATGACCTGTACTTCAACATGCCTCGACTGGGCCGTCAGCAGGATTTGTTCCAGTGTCCCCCGCATGGTCTCCCAGCCGCCCAGCGGCCTCCGCAGAACCGCCTCCTCAATCACAAAACTCATCAGCGGCGCGGGACGTCGGCTGAACACCTCCTGCCGAGCGAGACGGGCTTCCAGGCGCTGCTCGATGACCTCATCAGGCAGCAGAGGGCGCTGCATCTGGAAGACGGCCCGTGCGTAGTCCTCGGTCTGCAACAGCCCCGGTACCGCGTACACCGCGTAGAGATTGATAGCCGTAGCCCTTGCCTCAAGGCGAGCCGCGTCCCGGAAGTAGGCCGGATACTGAGCCCTCCCCACCTCCTCCTTCAACGCCTTGAGCACCCCACCCGCCCCTAATACTCCAGTGCGGTTTCGTGATCTTGGATCGGACTCACGTGAGAACTGGAACGGCCACCGCGTGATCATCAGGGGTTGTGTGGACTCATGACGATCTTGCGGTGGCCGCGGGTCACAGCATAGACGGCGCCCGATGGCTGGCGATGTTCGAGCAGGTCATGGCCCGGATCGCGGGCCGGTTCAGCCGAGTTGAACCCCGGGCTGCCGCCCGCGCCTACCTGCTCGGACTGCTGTCGCGTGCCGAGCGGAAGAACTGCTGGCAGCTGGCCGAACAGGCAGGATATGCGCGGCCGGGTCCGATGCAGCGGCTGCTGCGCTGTGCCCGCTGGGACGCCGACACCGTCCGCGACGACGTCCGCGCCTACGCCGTCGAACACCTCGGCGCCGAGGGCGCAGTGCTGATCGTGGACGAGACCGGCTTCGTGAAGAAGGGCCGGGCCTCGGCGGGCGTGCAGCGCCAGTACACCGGCACCGCCGGGCGCATCGAGAACTCCCAGGTCGGCGTCTTCCTCGCTTTCGCCACCAGCCGGGGACGGGCACTGATCGACCGGCGGCTCTACCTGCCCGAACAGTCCTGGTGCTCCGATCCCGGGCGCCGCCAGGCGGCCGGGATACCCGAGACGGTGCAGTTCGCGACCAAGCCCCGACTCGCCTGGGAGATGATCGCCGCCGCGCTGGACGCCGGGGTGGAGGCACAGTGGGTGACCGGCGACGAAGCCTACGGGCAGGACCCGCAGCTTCGTGCCTCCCTGGAAGCGCGCGGCACCGGCTACGTGATGGCCGTCGCCTGCTCCACCCGGGTACGGATCAACCACGGCCGCACCACCATGCGCGCGGACACCCTCGCCGCACGCCTGCCCACCACCGCCTGGCAGCGGCACAGCGCCGGAGCCGGTGCGAAAGGCCCGCGCTACTACGACTGGGCCTGGATCCACATCGGCAGCGACAACCACCGCCACCTGCTGGTCCGCCGCAATCGCACCACCGGCGAACTCGCCTTCTACCTGTGCTGGTCACCCACCACGGTCACCCTTGCGGAGCTGGTCCGCGTCGCCGGTGTCCGCTGGAGCGTCGAGGAGTGCTTCCAGGCCGCCAAGGGCCAGGTCGGACTCGACCACTACCAGGTCCGCAACTGGACCTCCTGGCACCGGCACATCACCCTCGCCATGCTCGCCCTGGCCTTCCTGACCGCCATCGCCGCCAGCTCGACACCCGAGCGACCCGCACAGTCGGCCCATCTCACCAGCGGTCGCCCCCCGCTCAAGCTGACCGTCCCGGAGATCCGACACCTACTTGCCGCCGTCTTCAACCCACCAGTCCTGTCAGCGGCCAAGCTGCTGCACTGGTCCGACTGGCGGCGAAAACACCAGGCGACAGCCCGCCGCAGCCACTACCGACGACGCTCCGGAGACGAACCGACTGGATAGATCACGAAACCGCACTGGAGTACTAACACCTCGTCCGCTTTGTCGATGAGGGAGGCCGGCGGGATCCTCCTCCCCTGCTCGAACGACGCGATGCTGTCCGCCGAGTACCCGACCCGCTTGCCGAACTCCGGCCGATCCAGCCCGGCCCGCATCCGCACCAGCTTCAGCTGACGTCCGAACGCCGTCACCACGCCGGTTCCCGGCTCGTCCCCGGGACGCCGCTGCTGCCGTACCGTCTCCTCGTCCCGCACCTCGGTCACCGCTGTGCCGCTCTCCCCTCGTACCGCTCCGTACAGCGCCCGCGCCCACCCCGTACGAAGGTCCGCAAGCGGCGCGTCACCACTGGTCACGCTAGGCCACAGAGCGCCACCGTGAGTGCATGACCGCAGCACAATCACCCCTCACGGTGCACCAGTTCGCGATGCGCTTCAGCTCCACCCCGCGCGGTGCCCGTCTCGCCCGGCGTCTGTGCGGGCACCGCCTCGATGCCTGGGGAGTCCCGTACGGCAGCGACGCTCATGACGTCCTCATGCTCATCGCTTCGGAACTGTGCAGCAACGCCGTACGGCACGGGCATGTCGCCGGCCGCGACTTCCATCTCCCCCTCACCACGGACCCGGACTCCGGCACCGTACGTGTCGAGGTCACCGACACGCGCGGAGATCGGCTTCCCCGGCTTCCCGTCACCGCTCCGGAGGACGGCGCCGGCGGACGCGGGCTGCTGCTGGTCGAGGCGCTGGCCGACCGGTGGGGCTGCTCGCCCCGCGCCGGGGGCGGGCCCGGCAAGACCGTCTGGGCGGAGTACGCGCGTCCCCGCTTTGCCTGATCCACCCCCACCCGCGAGACTGACCCCGGACCACACCGAACACCTTCGGACACTCAACGGGGGCGGGAGCGGAACGTGCCGGACGTACGACGGATCGCGGGACGCTATGAACTGCTGGAGCAGTTCGGTCACGGCGGCATGGGGGACGTGTGGCGCGGCTACGACGTCGTGCTGGACCGGCCCGTGGCCGTGAAGCTGATCCGCCCGGAGGCCGCGACCTCGCCGCATCTGGCGCAGGAGCTGGAGAAGCGGTTCCGCCGGGAGGCGCGGATCACCGCGCGGATCCAGCATCCCGGTGTGCCACAGGTGTACGACGCGGTGCTGGACGAGTCGTACGAGCAGCTGTTCCTGGTGATGGAGCTGGTCGACGGCGTGCCGCTGACCGCCTACGTCCGCCCGGACGGGCCACCGCTCCCCGTGAGCTGGGCGGTGGCGGTGGCGGCGCAGGTGGCGACCGTGTTGTCGTACGCGCACGACGTACCGGTCGTGCACCGTGACCTCAAGCCGGGCAACATCCTGGTGGCGCGGGACGGCACCGTGAAGGTGCTGGACTTCGGTATCGCGGCGATCCTGCGCACGGATGTCACCAAGCTGACCGCGACCGGCACTCCGCTCGGGACGCACCAGTACATGGCGCCGGAACAGGTGCGCGGCGGGCGCGTCACGCCGCGCACCGATCTGTATGCGCTGGGATGCGTGCTGCACGAACTGCTCTGCGGGCGGCCGTTGTTCAGCGGAGACAGTGAGTGGCAGCTGATGATGCAGCACGTCAACGCGGGCCCGACCCCGCTGAGGCGGCTGCGTGCGGACGTACCGGAGGCTCTGGAGGAGCTGGTCCTGCATCTGCTGCGCAAGGCGCCCGAGGCGCGTCCGGTGGATGTGCAGGAGGTGTACGAGCGGCTGCGGCCCTTCCTGCCGCTGCCTGGTGCGGAGACGTCGCCGGGGGAGGCGGGGCCGGCAGGTGCCCCTGATCCGACCGGGATCTTCCGACGTCCCTATGCGCCCCGCGCTCGCTCCGGTGCGGCCGACGGTGCGGCGCCGGACGCACACGCCGTCGGCCGCGAAGCGCCGCCCGCTGTCCCGGCGGCCGAGCGGGAGGCGCTGCGGGAGCAGATCCGCGAGGTCCACGCTCACTATGTGGCCCTGATGGAGGAGGAGCGGTACGCGCAGGCCGCCGAGGTGGTGGGCGAGATGATCGAGCCGGCCGCGCGTGCCCTCGGCTCGGAGAACAAGGCGGTCCTGCGGTTGCGCACGCGGCGGGCGGTGAGCCGTCAGCTGGCGGGCGATCACCGGGCCGCGTTGCCCGAGTTCGAGGCACTCGCCGACGCGTATGCGCGGGTGAGCGGGCCGAGCAGTGAGGAAGCCCTGGACTGCCGTGCCCAGGCGGCGCGTTGCCGCGGTGAACTCGGTCAGGTGACAGAGGCGCTGGCCGGGCTGCACGACGTCCTGGAGGCCGTCCGCGCCGTCGACGGGGATGTGAGCGAGACCGCGGTGGAGCTGCGCCAGGACATCGGCATGCTGCTGCTCGCGCAGGGGCGGGCCGCGGATGCCTTCGGCATCATGGAGCCGCTGCACGCGGACCTGTGCGTGGTGTTCGGCCCGGACGACGAACTGACCGCGGAGGTCGCCGAGACCCTGGCCGTCATCCGGCTTGATCTCGACGGCGACGGCACCCCCGGCTCCTCCGCCTGAGCTGGCCTTTCCCCCACGCCGCGGCCCGCACGGACACTAGGATCGAGGCATGCCGCAGCTTGCCTTCGACATCGGTTTCTTCGCCGAACTGCCCAAGCTCCAGCCCCCCGTTCGCAAGGGTGTACTCGACGCCTGGGAGAAGTTCGAGCGGCTCACCCTCGATCAGCTCTTCAAGGACCCCGGGCTGAAACTGGAGAGCCTGACGAACGCGAAGGACAAGCAGATACGGACCATCCGGATCGACCAGTTCTGGCGCGGGGTCGTCCTCGCGCCGCCCTCCGGTGACACGTTCGTGCTGCTGCGGGTGCTGCCGCACGACAAGGCCATCGCCTGGGCGAAGAAGCAGAAGTCCAGCATCAACGAGGTGACGCGCACCGTCGAGATCCGGGACGCGGCGACGCTGGAGGAGCTCACACCGGCATACGAGCGGGTGGCCGAGGCCTCGCCCAAGCAGCGGCTGTTCGAGAAGTTCTCCGACGGGGATCTGAAGGCTCTCGGCATCGACGACGAGACACTGCGGCAGGCCCGGTCGCTGGTGGACCAGGAGCAGCTGGAGGTGTTCGCGCCGCTGCTGCCGCAGGACCAGCGCGAGGTGCTGCAGTATCTCGCGGCTGGGTGCACGGTCGAGGAGGTCTGGCAGGACGTCGTGGCGCCCGCCCTGCAGGCGTCGTCGCAGCCCGTGGACACCCAGGACTACGAGACGGCGATCCGGCACAGCCAGGCGCGTATCGCGCTGGTCACTGCGTCCGAGGAGCTGCGGGACATCCTCGAGAAGCCCTTCGCCGCCTGGCGGGTGTTTCTGCATCCCTCCCAGAGGAAGGTGGCCTACCGGGCGTCGTACTCGGGGCCCGCGCAGGTCACGGGCGGGCCCGGCACCGGCAAGACCGTGGTGGCGCTGCACCGGGTCAAGCATCTGCTGGGGCATCTGCGCGACGGTGACCGCATCCTGCTGACGACGTACACCAACGCGCTCGTCAACGCGCTGCGCGCGGGCCTGGAGTCGCTGGTGGAGGACCCGGAGCTGCGCGATCGTGTCGACATCTCGACCGTGGACGGGTTCGCCAGCCGCATCGTCGCCGAGGCGCCGGGAGGGGTGGCGCTGCGGCCCCTGGTGTACAACGAGGAGGAGAGCCGCTGGGGCAAGGCCGCCAAGGCCACGGGCTTCAGCGGCAGTGCGCAGTTCCTCGCTCAGGAGTACCGGCATGTGATCCTGGCGCAGAACATCCAGACCCTGGCCGAGTACGAAGCCGCGGACCGGCGTGGCCGCGGGAGCCGGCTGGCGGCCGGGGAACGGCCGCTGGTGTGGGAGACGGTGCAGCGGTTCACGGCCGATCTGTCGGCGGACGGACGCCGTACCTGGCTGCAGACCTGCGCGGAGGCGGCGCGGCTGCTGGAGGAGAAGGGGCCGCGGTACCGGCATGTCGTGGTGGACGAGGCGCAGGACCTGCACCCGGTCCAGTGGCGTCTGCTGCGGGCGGCCGTTCCCGAGCGGCCGGACGATCTGTTCATCGCGGGTGACCCGCATCAGCGCATCTACGACTCGAAGGTGTCGCTGAAGTCGCTCGGCATCAAGGTGGCCGGGCGGTCGGTGAAGCTGCGCAAGAACTATCGCAGCACACAGGAGATCCTGCGCTGGTCGACGGCGCTGCTGGTGGGCCGGCCGATCGCCGAGCTGGAGGACGAGAACCGCAACGACACACTGCTCGGCTACCGCTCCGCCCTGCACGGCGACGGGCCGGTGGTGCACGCGGCCGCGACGGAGGAGGCCGAACTGGACGCGCTCGTCGGCCAGGTACGGGCGTGGCTGGACACGGGCGTCGGCGCCGGGGAGATCGGGGTCAGCGCCCGCTTCAACAAGATGTGCGCGAAGGCGATCGGGCGTCTGAGGGACGCCGGTATTCCGGCCGCCACGTTGCGGGCCGCGGACACGGGCGGCGCCGGGGAGGCGACGACCGTGCGGGTCGGGACCATGCACTCATTCAAGGGGCTGGAGTTCCGCTGTGTCGCGGTCATCGGCGTCAGCGACGATGCGCTCCCGTTCCGGAAGGCGGTCACGCCGCCCGAGGTGGACGCCAAGCAGCATGAGACGGACATGACGTCGGAACGCTGTCTGCTGTTCGTCGCCTGTACGAGGGCTCGCGACAGTCTGTACGTCTCCTGGAGCGGCGCGCCGAGCACGTTCCTGGTGGAAGCGGGCGTGTGAGGCCCGGCCATCGGGTGGCCGGTCAGCGCTCGGCACGCGGACCTTCCTTCACGATCCGTAATCAGTGACGGAGCCGTCACCTCAATCCCCCTTGCTGGCCTCGCGTCAGCGCTCTAGCGTTGCTTTGCACTCATGAACGGGGAGGCGGGGGCATGGTGCTGGTGATGGCGGCTGCGGCCGTCTGGGGCATGCTGCAGTTGTTCGCCGTCTCGTGGCCGGCGCGTTCCGTGCGGCTGTCGACCGTGCTGCTGGCGATCGCCGTGGGCGTGTACGGCTGCGGTGTGACTGCGGCGCTGCTGGAGCTGGCGTACACGCGGCTCTACGCGGAGCAGACCGGGGCGTCCTTGGTGAAGGTGGTGAACACGACCAGCTACACCGTGGCGCCGTGGGTCGAGGAACTGGTCAAGGTCACGCCGCTGGTGCTGGCCGGGCTGAGCCTGAAGGTGCGACGGCAGTGGGGGCTCACCGACTTCGTGGTGCTGGGCGCTGCCGTGGGTGCGGGGTTCGGGCTGCTCGAGGCGGTGCTTCGATTCGGCCTCGACGCCGACCGGGCGATCAGGCGGGGCGGCGGATGGATCATCCCCGACAGCCTCTTCCCGCCGTATGTGCCCGGTCCCGGACAGGTGTTGACCGCCTGGCTTCCGGCGCCGGTGGCGCAGACGGCCATGAGCGGGCCCCCAACGGCCGAGACATTCACGCACCTTGTATGGACCGCGGTCGCCGGCCTGGGCGTCGGCTGGTTCTGGCGTATGCGCGGGTGGAGACGCCTGCTTGCAGTGCTGCCGTTTCTGGCGGCTTGCCTGCACCACACGGTCAACAACTACGTCGCACAGCACCGCGGCGGAGAGGCGAGACACTGGCTGGAGGCACTGAACGACCACGCATGGGCAGCACCCCTTGTGTGTCTGGCCGTGGCTATACCAGTCGACCTTCGTCAACTGCACCACGGAAAGCGTGCCGTACCCGAGGTGCTGCTCGCCGCGGAACGGGCCGACGGCGATGCTTTCGGCGCTCTGCTGCGGTATGCCGCCTGGCGCTTTCCGTGGAGCCTCCTGATCGCCTTGCGCTACGTCAGGCTGCGCCGCTCTCTGCTGTACGCCACGGCTTCGTCGCCGTCGCTCGAGACCGAGCAACTCCGGGAAGCGGTCTCCCGTATCGCAGCCCAGATGGATGCCTCCGACCGCCGCAGTGCCTGGCACCTCGAAACCTTACGTGCCCGGGTCGGGGCCGTCCGTGCGCGCAACGGCCGTCGCATGTGGCTGCTGCTCATTCCGTGCCTTCTCAGCTTGCCTGCGCTGTTGTTCCTCGGCGTCGGTTCCTTCACTTCCACGGCCCGTCTGCAAGAGTTCTTCAGCACGGGTTCGGGTCCGTGGATCCTCCTGGGCTTCGGAACAGCCGCGCTCCTGTGGATCGCCTGGCAGTCGGCTGTACTGCTGCGCGCATGGCGTGCCGCATCGGCCCAGCTCTACGCGGAGCCGCTTGCCGCCCACCGCTTCCGGCTCAGCATCGCACTGGGGTCCGGCACCGTGGGCACGTTTCTGCTCTTTCGTGGGCTCGGTGACACCGGGCCCACCGGAAACAGCATCACCACGCTCCACCTGCTCGACGCGCTCGACACCTTTCTGGTCCACCTCGGCTTCGCCCTCGTACTGTCGTCGCTTCTTGCGCTGTTCCCTCCGGGAGTTGCCGCTCTCGCCGGTGTGGGTACGGTCGGTTCACTCACAGCTGGTGCCGCTGCCAACGCCGCGCTCCTCGGTACTGCCGGCCTTGTGCTCATGGCTGTGGGGGCGAGCGGTGGCATCGGGGACGCCTCCGGGACACCGGCCACTCCGACTCAGCACGCCTGGCCGCGCAGCAAGCGCAAAGGGCCGGTCAAACCCAGGCACCGTGCCGACGTGAAGGGGGATGAGGGCAAGAACGGGTCACACACTCTTGAGCGGCATGTCGAGAAGACGACTCGGGACATGCGCCGTCGCCTGCGTCAGGATCGTACGCTTGATGCCGACTCGCGCTTTCTCAGCGAAGCCGACGCGCAACGGTTCGCTGATGAAGCCCTGCTGCGTAACCAAAGGAAGATAGACAGATGGTTGCGGAGCAACAAGGCAACACTTGACTTTGAGGCAACGTTCAGAGACACAACAGGGCTTCGCCTTACGCGCTCAGACTTCACTCACGGCTTACCGCCGACGGAGGTAAAGTCGATCAAGGTGGTGCTGAAACGGGACGTGACGGCTCCAGCAGGATTTCGAATACTGACCTCGTACCCTGTCCCCTGATTCGAACCAGACGGAGTATCCCTATGACAGACCAACGGAGCCCAGGCTTTCGTTTCTACGAGATTCAGGATCTCTTGTCGGCGTATGCAGCGCACGACTTCACCTTCGACGACACTCCCGAGACTCCCGGTCCGGCACTGTCCGCGTACCTCAGAATCGTTTCGAGGGACCCGCAGCGGGCGGCCACTGCCGTGGACCAGATCGATGACCTCCTTCGAACCGGTCTCTTTTCTCCCGAGATCGCGGACGACATCGAACTGTTCCCCAAGATCGAACCTCGTTCCGGGCGCAGCGTCGAGGAATGCTTCCGCATCATCCGCGAGCACCTGGTCCGGAACATGCGCGATCCCATGCCGCCCAGTCGGAGCATCCCGGAGAACAGATGGGAGTGCAGAGAGCGTTTTCCCGAACTCAGCCAGTTCCTCGGCGGGCATTTCCATCAGGACTTCTCCGCTGTGTACACGTCCTACAGCGAGGCCGTCGAGGATTATTTGTCCGGGGCATCGGCGGCTGATCTGAGCCAACTGTTGCAGGACATCGCGGACTTCCTCTCCATGGCTGCCACGGATGAAGACCTTTGGCAAGCCGCTTCGGCTCTGGGCATGGATGTCTATCCCCCCCAAGGTGTCGGCATCAGGCGATGGCTCGAGGAGGTGGCAGAAACCGTTCGCGGACGGCTGCAGGGATGAATTCGGCTTCGCCGGCGGTCCCCCTGGGATCGGTTCAGACCGGCGGATCCGAGATCACCTCATTCGCCGAGTCAACCACCCTGTCCGCGTGCAGAACCTCCCGGATGACCGCTCCGTCCCGTGCGACCAGCACATCGGGTACATCGCCCAGCCACAGCACCAGTCTCCGCAGACCGTCGAATTCGTCTGGATGTGCCTCCTGACGTACGGTCAGCGCCCATCCCCTCTCGTGGGCGCATAGCTCCCCCAGCAGAACTCCGCCGATGCGCCACGCCGGTCCTCGGCCTGCCAGGAGTGGGTACTCGTACGCGTAGCCGTCGCCCTGCCCGCCCTCGGACTCCTCCCCCAAGTGCCATCGCAGCAGGGCGAGATCACAAGGCGGGAGAGAGTCCGGCAAGTTGAGGGCGAGCTGGAGTTCGTAGCAATCGGCCATGGCCAAAGGGTACGGTGCGGCGGCCTCGAGCTGACGGGGCGCCGGCATCTGACCAGCCGGGGTACGCGCGCCATGAGGCTGCGCTACCGAATGCTCTGCAGCAGTTCCCCCGTAGCCGTGACCGTCCAGGACGACCACCCGTTGCGATGGGGGTTCACCTCCGGGTTGAGGCTGTGCACCACGGCGACCGCCGCCCCGCTCGGAGTCTCGTACGTGCCGCGGCCGGAGCCGGAAGGAATCGTCACGGCACGGGACACCGGGTCGTAGTAGGCGTCGATACGCCGGTCCTGGTAGTCCGCGTGGATCTCGATGCCTCGCTCGGTACGTAGCTTCTGGATCTCCGCGCCGATGAGTTTCGGCGCGGAGGGTTCCTCCGCGATCAGCTCCTCGTCGGCAGGCAACTCGTCGGTGTCCCGGTGCGAGGCGTGCCCGTCGTAGGAGGGCAGGCCCAGGAAATCGTTGAGCACATTGGCCAGCAAGCCTCTGCGGGCGGCCAGGAAGTCGGGGAACCGGTCGAGGGAGCGCAACTCGGGATCGGCGGGGATCCACTGTTCGGTCAGCCGCTCCGGAGCGATCTCCGCCATGTACTGGTCGGGCAGCCTGGAGGAGATCATCTTGTTGGTCTGACCGGTGACGAAGGCCAGGTTGGCGAGGCTGTTCCACTCCTCCTTCGCGTACGCACCCTGGACGCGGGCGCGTGGGAAGACATGGTGGAACTCGATCTTGGCGCCACTGCTCATCGGCTGGTCGCTGATGGCGATGTTGGTTGCCCAGTCCCGCGCCCTGGCCCGCAGAGCGGCGATGTAGAGCAACTTGAAGAAGGGGTGAGTGGAGTACTTCTGCTCCAGGTCCCTCGGATGCAGCGGACTGTCCAGGGACCGGGTCCCGGAGGCCCGGCGGATGAGCTCGGCGAAGAGATCTTCTCCCTCACGGGTTTTGATCAACCTGGCCTCGGCGTCGAGCTTTCCCTCGACCTGGAGGGAGTAATGGCTGAAGGCCATGGCCGTATACACCCAGCGACGCAGCAGCTGCGCCTCCCCCGGACGGAGCTTGCCGTCCCTGTGGTACAGCAGGAGGGCAGGGACGAGCGTGACGTTGGGCGAGGAGAGGACGGCGGACCGAGGGATCGAGCACTCGCCCTTCAGGAAGTCGATGGCGAAGCGCAGAGCCCTCTCGGTGGCCTGCCATGCCTCCTTCAGTGCCTGCTCGTCCACGTCCGCCCCGATGAGCTTGATGTGGTGGGCGCCGGTCCCCGCGAGGAGGCTCATCAGGCGTAGTACGGCTTCCCGGTTCAATGCGAAGTTGCTGTCCTGCAACTCCTGGTGGAAGGCGTCCATCGTGTCCAGCCCATCGGACCAGCGGGCCGCGATGGCGCTGTAGACGAGATCACCCTTGGAAAGCCGTCGCCCGCCCTTGTTCAGCCGGGCGAACAGCTCGGCGACCTCCTCGTAGTCGTCCGACTCGTAGGTGATGACAGCGATCTGATGCTGCCGGATGTTGTTCACCCTCTGCAGCCGCTGAACCCATGTGTCGAACTGAGGGTCGTCGATGGACACGCCCGCCTTGCGCAGAATCTGGTAGAACTGCGCGTTCTCCTGCAACAGCGTCACAGGGATCAGCAGCGGATCCTTCCCCTGAACGGCGCTCGGGTTGACGAACTCCTCGGTGCGCACATCGAAGCGCAGGTCGATGAGCCGGCCGTCCGCCTTCGATTCCGGCTTGTACACCCATGCGAGGGAAGACAACCACTGCTGTCCGTCCAGCAGGTAGAGAGGCTGGTGCAACGACTTGCGGGTCTGCACGACTGCAGCTGTCTTGAAAGGCACGGTCAGCCCCGTCTTCCACAGCAGCAGAGCGCCGACCGGGTAGCCGCGGTAGAGCGAGTCGAAAAGATCGCGCACATCGCGCCTCATCCATACGAAGTCCCGCTGGATGGAGGGAATGACGATGTTGCCCTGCAACAGGTCCTCGACCTTGGAGATGATCTTCTCGTTCGCCAGTCCCATGCCGCCCCCAACTCGCTTGTGGTGATCTGCGCCACACACGATATCGGGAGATCGACCGGCGGACGTGCCATGCCCGGGCCCGCCGCACGGCCGACCGAGCAGCCGTCGCGCGCAGCCGGTGCGAGAGCACCTGGATGGTCCGCTTCCACCGCCCAGGTGATGCTCCAAGACCTGACGACAGACAACTCCCCTACCGTCCATCCGTGTTCAAACTATTGACACACGAATTACATGGGCTTTACGTTCCGACCATCTGAGAGCGCTCTCAAATACTCAACTCCCCTCTTTCCGTCACGACTTGAGGTGACGTATGCCATCCCCACGCACCCGGCCGGCAGCCGTACTCCTGCTGGCCTCGGCCCTAGCCGCCGTCGGCCTGGGCCCGGCCGCCGCGCCTGCGGCCGCCGCCACCGTGCCCGTAGGCTCCGGCAGTTACTCCGACACCCGGCCTCCCGGCACATCGGGTCCCACGACCAACACGGGAACGCCGGTCAAGCCCAAGGTGACCGCCGCCGCCAAGGACCGGCCCGTGCCGACCAACGACTGGTGGTCCTCCCTCGCCTTCCAGCGCTACGGCGACAACCCGTACTCGACCCCCATGTACGGCCACCCCCTCACCTACCAGGCCACGGCCGCCGGCCTCGACGTCGGCTATCCCACGACCTCCACGATCACCGGCGAGGGCCGCCAGTACGAGTACGCCCACAAGCGCGACCTCACCATCGGGCTGACGGGCCTCAACTCCCCCGACACCAAGGCCGACGACTGGTCCGACTGGACGGTCACCCCCTACTGGTCGGACGGCACCCGGACCCTGCGCACCACCATCGGTCACGGCTCGCCGTTCGTATACGCCCAGGGCTCCGGCGGCAACGCCCAGATCACCACCGCCGGCGCGCCCACGGTCTTCGCCGACGAGGGCAATGTCCTCGGCATCACCGTTGCCGGACACCACTACGCCCTCTTCGCCCCGACCGGCAGCGACTGGAACGTCTCCGGCTCCACCGTCACCGCGGGGCTCGGCGGCAAGGACTACTTCTCCGTCGCCGTGCTGCCGTCCACCGGCGCGCTGGCGACGTTCAAGAAGTACGCCTTCAGCTTCGTCACCGGCTCCAAGGTGACCTGGAGCTATACCGGGGGAACCGTCAAGGCGACCTACGCGCTGACGACGGAGGCCAAGGAGGGCAGCGAGCGCGGCACGATCCAGGCCCTCTACCGCCACCAGTGGCTGCACACCTCGGACCCCCTCACCTCCTACACCTATGTCTCCCCGCGCGGCACCATGAAGGTCCGCGAGTCGGCCTCCTTCACCACCAGCCAGAAGGCGGCGGCGGTCCTGCCCGCGCTGCCCGAGTCCGACGGCGTGGACACCGCCCGGCTGCGCGGCTATCTGAACGACGTGGTCAACGCCTCCGACCCCTTCTCCGGGGCGTCCGACACCTACTGGACGGGCAAGGCGCTCGGCCGCCTCGCCCAGCTCGTCCCGGTGGCCCACCAGATCGGTGAGACCGGCATCCGCGACCGGCTGCTCGGCCTGATCAAGGGCAAGCTCCAAGAGTGGTTCACGGCGGGCGGCGCGAACGAGTTCAGCTACGACAAGGACTGGAAGACGCTCACCGGCTATCCCGCCTCCTACGGCAGCGACACCGAGCTCAACGACCATCACTTCCACTACGGCTACTACGTCTACGCCGCGGCGATCGTCGCCCAGTACGACCAGGCGTGGGCCGCCGACTCGGCCTGGGGCGGCATGGTCAAGACCCTCGTACGGGACACCGCCAACCCGAGCCGCACCGACAGCGCGTTCCCGTTCCTGCGCGGCTTCGACGTCTACGCGGGCCACAGCTGGGCCTCCGGGCACCAGGGCTTCGCCGCCGGCAACAACCAGGAGTCCTCCTCCGAGTCGACCAACCTCAGCGCCGCCCTCGTCCTGTGGGGCTCGGCGACCGGCGACAGCTCGCTGCGCGATCTCGGCACCTTCCTGCTGACCACCGAGTCGGAGTCGATCGCCCAGTACTGGTTCGACGCCGACGAGCAGGTCTTCCCGTCCTCCTTCGGCCACGACACGGCAGGCATGGTCTGGGGCAGCGGCGCCGCCTACGCCACCTGGTGGACCGCCAACCCCGAGGAGATCCACGGCATCAACGTCCTGCCGGTGACCGGCGGTTCGCTTCACCTCGGCCGCGAGAAGGCCGCGATCCGGCGCAACCTCGCCGAGATGGAGCGGGAGAACGGCGGTCCCGCCGTCGAATGGCGCGATCTCCTCTGGGAGTTCGAGTCCTTCGCCGATCCGGCCGCGGCCAAGTCCAAGTGGGACGCGGGACACGCCGGCTACACCCCGGAACAGGGCGAGTCCAAGGCGCACACCTACCACTGGATCGGCACCCTTGCCGACCTCGGCGCCCCGGACGCCACCGTCACCGGTGACATCCCGACCTCCGCCGTGTTCACCAAGGGCACGACCCGGACCTACGCGGCCCACAACCACGGGCCGACCGCCCGCACCGTGACCTTCTCCGACGGCAAGACCCTGTCCGTCCCGGCCCGTTCCACCGCGACCGGCACGGGAGACGGCTCCACGGACCCCGGCCCCGAGCCGGAACCCCCGACCGGCAACACCTTCCAGCTGCGCAGCGGTGGCGTACTGACCACGTCGACCAGTGGCACGGCGGGCAGCGACACCATCGCCTCCGCGAACGGCGGCAACCACGACGGGACCCCGCACCAGCCCCTGGTCTATGAAGTGCGCGGCGTCAACGGCACGCTCACCCAGGGCGAGCAGACCGCCTTCCGGCTCCAGGTCGATGCGGGAAGCACGGTCGCACTCGGCCAGCAGGCCCGGGTGAGCTACGACTTCACCGGCGACGGCAGCTTCGACCGGACCGAGACGTACCAATACTTCGCCACCGACCCGGTGCCCGGATGGGAGGAGTACACCCAGGCCCGCGGCCTCAAGGCGTCCACCGGCACACTGGCCGACCTCAGGGGCGGCACCGTGCGCCTGGAGGTGTGGAGCGCCATCGGCAACGCCACATCGAAGCTCCAGACGGGGACGGACAAGTCCGTCCTGGTGATCCCCTACAGCTGAGCAGGCCTCCGGCGGGGGCCGGCGTCCGGCCGGTCCCCGCCGGTCTGCGCCCGCGGCGCCACATTGCCGATCGCGCGCCGGAAGTCCGGGCAGTCGACGATCGGTTCGTGGGTGCAGACGGCCGCGTGCCGCAGGCTGTCCCGCAGTCTCGTCAGGCGGCCGATCTGTTCGTCCAGGTCCTCGGCCCTGGCGGTCATCCGTTCCCGCAGGTCGCCGTCGGACGGGCGGGCCGCAAGGAAGCGTCCGATCTCGGCGACGGACAGACCGGCGCTGCGCGCGCAGGTGATGAGGCCGAGGCGCTCCAGGACCTCCGGGCGGTAGGTGCGGCGCAGACCGTTGCGGCCCTCGGGAGCGATCAGCCCTTTCCTCTCGTAGAAGCGCAGTGCCGAGGGCGCGAGCCCGGTGCGGCGGGCGACCTCGCCGATGTCGAGGAGCGGTTCGTCGGGCACGGAGTCCTCCGCGTGAGAGCGTACGGCTTGACTTGAAGCGTGGTTCAAGTTCCAGCCTAGTCGGCATGAAGATCCATCACCTCAACTGCGGTTCGGTCCGCACGATCGACCCCACCTACGACGGCCCTCCTTCCGCGCCCGCCGTCAACCACTGCCTGCTCGTGGAGACGGACCGCGACGGCCTGGTCCTGGTCGAGACCGGTCTCGGGCTCGGTGACATCCGCGACCCCGACGGCTCGCTCGGCGCCGACTGGGTCGAGATGGCCGCGCCGGTGCTCGACGAGGAGGAGACGGCGGTCCGGCAGGTCGCCCGGCTCGGTTTCGAGCCCTCCGACGTGCGTCACATCCTGGTGACCCACCTGGACGTGGACCACTGCGGTGGCCTTCCCGACTTCCCCGGCGCCCGGGTCCACGTACTGGCCGACGAGCTTGCCGCCGCGCTCGCCGAGGCCCCGAGCAGGCGCTACCGCCCGGCCCATTGGGCCCACGATCCCCACTGGGTCACGTACGACACCGATGCCGCCACCCGCGCGGAGACGGCCGAGGACTGGTTCGGTTTCACCGCGCTCCGGCCGCGCGGACTGCCGCCGGAGTTCCGGCTCGTCCCGCTGGGCGGTCACACCGCCGGCCACACCGGGGTCGCCGTGCACCGGGGCGACCGCTGGCTGCTGCACTGCGGCGACGCGTACTACTACCACCGCGAGATGGAGGAGGCCAAGGAGCCCCACCCGCTGCTGGACCTTGTCCAGACCGGCGCCGAGGTCCACCGGGACCTGCGGATCGGCACCCAGGCCCGGCTGCGCGAGCTGGTCCGTGAGCACGCGGAGGAGGTCGAGCTCTTCTCGGCCCACGACCCTTGGGAGTTCGCCCGCCTCACCCGGCCGCAGGCTCCCGGGCTCCGGCGCTGAGCACGCTGTCCGTGGAGTGGCGGCCGCACGGTTCGGGTGATTTATGGTGACTCAAGGAGTATGCCCCGACCGGAGGTGCAAGAATGCGCGCGGCGGCAGCGATCGTCTCCCTGGCTGTCAGTGGGGCGCTGATCGCCGCTGCCTCGGCGTGTGACCAGGGCGGGACGGAGTCCCCGGACGTCCATTACGGCGACTGCCAGGTCACGGGCCGGTACGGGGAGTTTCATCTGACGCCCAAGACGCGGGACGCCCTCACGGTGAAGACGACCCTGCCCGCACCCGGCTGGTGGAACGGCGACTCGGCGGACTCCATCAGGAGCGGCTACGAGTACTGCATGGCCGCCAATATCGCCTACCGGTCCGGACTCGACCGGGTGAAGGTGAAGAACACCCCCTTCCCGGACGTCGTGTCCGGCAGGACGAGGGATTTCGATCTGGCCCTGGCCCAGATCACGATCACCCGGCAGCGGAGCAAGGTCGCCGATTTCTCCCCGCCGTATCTCTCCTCGACCCTGGGGCTGATGATCAGGGACGGGGAGAAGATCAATCAGAACAATGTCCGGGATGTACCCATCGGGGTGTCCGAGGGCACCACGGGTGAGCAGTTCGTCGAGAAGCGTCTGAAGCCGACAAAGCCCGTCACGCCCTTCCGGAACGACCCGGATCTGATCGCGGCGCTGAAGGACGGGAAGGTCGACGCGGTCGTCCACGACACGACGATCCTGCTGGCGTATCCCCAGAAGCCGGACAGCAGGACGCGCCTGGTGGGGCAGTACCGCACGGAGCAGGGCTACGGGGCCCTGTATCCGAAGGGGTCGCCCAACAAGGAGGAGCTGGACCGGATCATCCGGCAGCTGATCGACGACGGGACGCTCGCCAAGCTGTCGGCGGTCTATCTCGGGGCCGCGTTCGGCCGGGACCCGGCCAAGATCCCGTACCTCACGGTCGAGGACGGCTCCTGAAAGGTGGAGCACGGCTCCCGGAAACCGGAAACCGGTCTCACAGGTCCTCCATCAGGAGATCGCCCAGGTCCGGGGTGACCGGGGAGTCGAGCGCCTGCTCGGCCCAGATGATCTTGCCTCGGTCGGTGTACCGGGTGCCCCAGCGGCGGGAGAGCTGTGCGACGAGGAACAGGCCACGGCCTCCCTCGTCGGTGTAGGCGGCGCGGCGCAGGTGCGGGGAGGTGCTGGTGCCGTCGCCGACCTCACAGATCAGGCTGTCGCGGTCGCGCAGCAGCCGCAGGCTGATGGGGCTCTTTCCGTACCGGACGGCGTTGGTCACCAGCTCGCTGACGATCAGCTCGGTGGTGAACGCGGTTTCGCCGAGGCCCCAGGACTCCAGCCTCCGGGTGGCCTCGGCGCGGACCCGGGGGACGGCGGCGGGATCGTCGGGCACGTGCCACTCGGCGACCTCGTCCGGGTCGAGCAGCCGGGTGCGTGCGACGAGCAGGGCGACGTCGTCGTTGGGCCGGGTGGGCAGCATCGTGTCGAGCACCGTCTCACAGGTGTCGTCCAGGGAGGCGCCGTGCGTCTCGGCCAGCACCTCGCTCAGCAGGCGGAGCCCTGCGTCGATGTCACCGTCGCGGGTCTCGACCAGGCCGTCGGTGTAGAGGACCAGCCGGCTGTCGGCCGGCAGGCGGAGCACGGCCGTCTCGACCGGCAGTCCTCCGCCCACGCCGAGCGGCGGGGCGACGGGGATGTCGGGGAAGGTCACCGTGCCGTCGGGTGACACCAGTGCCGGACCGGGATGGCCGGCCCGGGCCACCACGCATCGTCCGGAGACCGGGTCGTAGATCGCATACAGGCAGGTGGCACCGGTGACGGCCTCGGTGTCGCCCTCGGCCGCCGCGTCCTGGTCGATGCGGGCGATCAGGTCGTCCAGGTGGGCGAGCAGCTCGTCCGGGGGCAGGTCCAGGGCGGCGAAGTTGTGCACCGCGGTCCTCAGCCGGCCCATCGTGGCGGCGGCGTGCAGTCCGTGTCCGACGACGTCGCCGACCACCAGGGCCACCCGGGCCCCGGGCAGCGGGATGACGTCGTACCAGTCGCCGCCGACCCCGGCCTGGGCGGGCAGATAGCGGTGCCCGACCTCCAGGGCGGACAGCTCGGGGAGCGCGCTGGGCAGCAGGCTGCGCTGGAGAGTGACGGCGGTGTTGTGCTCGCGGGTGTAGCGGCGGGCGTTGTCGATGCACACGGCCGCCCGCGCGGCGAGCTCCTCCGCGGGGGACAGGTCGTCCTGCTCGAAGGGGTCCTGCTGGGAACGCCAGAACTCCACGACCCCCAGCAGCTGCCCCCGGGCCCTGAGCGGCACCGTGATCATGGAGTGGATCCCGAATTCGATGACCCGCCGGGCCCGCTCCGGGGCCTGGGCCCGCCATCCCTCGGAATCGGCGAGGTGCCTGGCCAGGACCGGCCGGCCGGTGGCCACCCCGGTGGCCACGGGGTTGCCGGGCGCATGGCGCACCAGCGTGCCGACCGGGCTGAGGGGAGCGTCGTCCCGGATGCCCACGGCCGCGATGCGGCGCATCGCCGTACTCCCCTCCGTCGGTTCGCCGCCCTGCAGCACGGACTCCACCAGCTCGACGGTGGCGTAGTCGGCGAAGCGCGGGACCGCCACCTCGGTCAGTTCCTCGGCCGTGCGCTTGATGTCGAGGGTGGTGCCGATCCGTGTGCTGGCGTCGTAGAGCAGTTGCAGGCGTCCGCCCGCCACGTCCGCCCGGCCCGCGAGGGCGCGCAGCTCCGTGGTGTCCCGCAGGGTGGCCACGCTGCCCCCGTTCGGGCCGACCGGCCGCACATTGACCGCGAGCAGGGTGTCTCCTGCGAGGAAGACCTTGTCGCTGGCGGCCCGGCCGGAGCCGAGCAGCCTGGCCAGGGAGGGGCTCAGTCCGAGTTCGGTGACCCGCCTTCCCTCGGCCTCCGGCGGAAGGGCGAGCAGCCTGCGCGCCTCGTCGTTGACCAGCAGGAGCCTTCCGTCGGCGCCCAGGATGAGCACGCCCTCACGGACCGCGTGCAGCACGGCGTCGTGGTGCTCGTACATGCGGGTCATCTCGACCGGCCCCATTCCCCCGGTCTGGCGCCGCAGACGCCCGCTGACCAGGGCCGACCCGCCCGCGGCCAGCAGCAGGGCGACACCGCCGGCGGCGAAGATCACCGGCAGCTGATCCTGCACCACACTGGTCACCTTGGCGACGGTGACGCCCACGGTGACCAGTCCGACGGCGTTGCCCTGCTCGTCGAAGACGGCCACGGTCGAGTCCACGGCCTTGCCCAGGCTGCTGTCGAACGTGGTCTGGTGGGGTTCGCCCTCGAGCGCCTGGCCGTAGGAGGTGGAGACGTGCTTGCCGATCTGGTCCCGGTCCGGGTGGGTCCAGCGGAAGCCGTAGGGGCTCAGTGCCACGACGTAGTCGACACCGGTCTTCTTGCGGACCGCCTCGGCCTGGGGCTGCAGCGCGGCCGTCGGGTCGTCGCTCTTCATCGCCTCCGCGGTGCCCGGGGCGTTCGCGAACGACTCGGCCGCCACCAGTGACCGGTCTCTGGCCTCCTGGATCGCCCGGTTCCTGTCCTGGATGACCAGCGCCACCACGGCCGTGGCGATGAGCAGCAGCACGACCACCAGTTGCAGCAGGAAGAACTGACCGGCGACGCTGCGCGGCTTCGGCAGCGACAGCACACGGCGGCCGGTCGAACGGTGACGGGCCGTCGGACCGGCTTCCGGCGGCCCGGCCTCCGGTGGCACGTGCTCGCCCCATCGGCTCGCGGGGGCGTCTCGTCCGACTTTGCCCATTTCATCAGTATCGGCGACGTGCCCGGCGGGCGCGGTTCAGGACGGGTGCGGCGGGGATGCGGAGTCCCGCCGGAGATCGTCCCGCCAGAGATCAGGGAACAGCAATCAGGGACGATCTGCTGATCGTCCCTGTCGTGAGCCGTGTGCGTGGTGAGTGTCCGAGGGGGGACTTGAACCCCCACGCCCGATAAAGGGCACTAGCACCTCAAGCTAGCGCGTCTGCCATTCCGCCACCCGGACGAGGTGTACGCCGCCAGGTCAGGGCTCTGCCCCGCGGCGACGTGGACAACCATACCAAGGTTTCGCAGTGCCTTTCACCTGCGTTTCCTTCGCTGCGGCGGTGGTCCGGGACCGGGCCGCCGGTTGCCTCTAGGGTCGCACCATGAGTGACTGGACGATCACCCAGGGTCCGCTGCCGAAGCAGCGGTGGCGGGCGCTGTCGCCGCTCCGGGAGCATCTGCGGGACTCGTTCTGGTTCGCGCCCATGGTGGCCATGGTGCTGGTGATCGTGGTGTGGCTGGGCGCCGAGGAGCTGGACGTGGCGATCGTCCGGTCGCTGCAGCAGGAGCAGGACTACGACACGCTCGCCGAGCTGCTGCGTTTCGCGGACGACGCGCGGTCCGTGGTGAACGCCGTGAGCTCGGCGATGATGACCTTCATCGGTGTGGTGTTCAGCATCTCGCTGGTGGCCGTGCAGATGGCGAGCGGGCAGTTCACGCCCCGGGTGGTACGGATCTTCGTACGCAGCAAGATCACCAAGGCGACGTTCGCCGTGTTCCTGGCGACCTTCGTGCTGACCCTGCTCGTCCTGACCACGTACGACAGCGCCACCGACCCTCAGGTGGTCACCTCCGTGCCGCTGGTGCAGTCGGTGCTCACGCTGATCATGGTCGGGCTGAGCCTGCTGCTGTTCGTGATGTACGTGAACACGACGCTGCGGATGATGCGGGTGAGCCATGTGATCGCGCGGATCGCGGCGGAGTCGTTCCGGGTGGCCGCGCTCACGCCGGTGCCGAGCAGGAGTGAGCAGCCGCCCGGGCTGGGGCCGGTGACGGCGTGGGTGGCGCACGAGGGGCGCGCGGGTGTGCTGCGGGATGTGCATGTGGCGCGGCTGGTGCGGGTGGCGCGGGCGCACGGGGTGGTGCTGCGGCTGGTCCCGCGGATCGGTGACTTCGTGGTGCCGGGCACGCCCGTGCTGGCGGTGCACGGCGGCAAGGCTCCGCGGCGCGGGGCGCTGCGGCGTGCCCTGGGGGTTGGCGTGGAGCGGACGTTCCATCTGGATCTGGCGTTCGGGCTGCGGCAGTTGGCGGACATCGCGCTGCGGGCCCTGTCCGCCGCGATCAACGATCCGACGACGGCCGTGCAGGCACTGGACCGGGTCGTGCAGCTGCTGTCCGCGCTCTCGCGGCGGCCGCTGGACACCGTGGTGCACCGCGATCGGAGCGGTGCGGTGCGGCTGGTGCAGCCGGTGCCGGGGTGGGGCGAGCTGGTGGATCTGGGGCTGACGGAGGTGCGGGTGTGCGGGGCGGGGGTGCCGCAGGTGACCCGGCGGTTGATGGCCGGCCTGGAGGATCTGCTGCTGCTCGCCCCGGAGGAGCGGCGGGAGCCGCTGCTGCGCCACCGTGAGCTGCTGCGGCAGGCGGTGGAGCGGGCGGCCGGCACGGCGGACGAGCGGGACTTCGCGCTCCGGCCGGACCGGCAGGGGATCGGCTGAGCCGGGGACGCCGACGACGGGGGCTTCGGTGGATCGGCTGAGGGGACCTGCCCTGACCTGCGGTCCGTTCTGGTCGGGGCCAACGCGTCCTTGGAGGCAGACGGGTTCTTGGGGGCAGACGGGCGGCCCCGTCCGCCGGGAGCGGAGACCGGTGGACGGGGCCGCCCGCCGCGTTGAACGGTCGGCGCCGTGACGTCGGTCGGGCCGGTGGCCGTCGGGCGTCACGGCGCCGGTGGAGGGTCAGCAGCGGTGCTTGCGCAGGGCGGCCATGTTGTTGTAGCCGGTCTTCGCGAAGCGCAGTGACTGGCCGGCGTCGGTGGAGCTGGGCGCGTTGTCCTGCTCCACCATCGGGTTGTGGTAGTTCCGTTCACCCACACGGCTGAAGAAGGTGCGGTAGTCGATGTCGCCGGTGCCGAACGGGACCATGTCGTAGCCCATGCCGTTGGTCTCGTTGTGGGTGCCGTCCTTGGCGTGGAACAGCGGGTAGCGCTTGTTGTGGCGGGCGACGAGCCCGGCCGGGTCGAAGACCTTCTTCCGCTGGGTGCCGTCGTGGGCGGTGTAGGTGTGGAACTTGTACTGGGCCACGTGCGCCCAGAAGATGTCCATCTCCAGCCAGACGAGCTTGGGGTCGGTGACCTTCAGGAAGTACTCCAGCTTGCGGATGCCGGAGCTGCGGGTGGGCCGGCCCTGGTCGTCCAGCGGGCCGCCGTCCAGCAGGAAGCCGTAGGCGGCGTCGTGGTTGTGGGTGTACAGCTTGATGCCCTCGCGGCGGGCGATCTCGCCGAGGGTGTTCCACTTCTCCGCGGCGATGTCCCAGTCGGCCCGGTAGGAGCTGCCGGTGGGGTCGCCGCCGGTGCCCATGTGGGGCATGCCGAGGATGTTGGCGATCTCCAGGTGCTGTTTGAAGGTGTCCAGGTCGCTCTTGGTCAGCGGCCAGGACGGCGGGATGAACCCGTGGTTGCCCTGGGCGCGCAGACCGTAGTCCTCGAGCCAGCCGCGCAGCAGCCGGGCGCCCTTGGCGGTGCCCAGGTCGGCGCCGCCGGGGGCGTTGGGGTGCTGGCCGTAGCCGGCGAACTCGACCTGGCGGTAGCCGTAGCGGGACAGTTCCTTGAAGACCTCGCGGAAGCCGGAGGGCAGGTCGGTGGAGAGCGGGTCACGGCCGGTGGCGTCCCGGACGGTGTAGAGGATGATGCCGCGCTTGTGGGCGGGGACGAGCACCTGGCCGCCGTGGCCCTTGCCGTGGCCGTGTCCTCGCTCGGCGTCCCGGGCGGCGAACGCCGGGGAGGCGCCGACGACGGGGGCGGCGATGGCCGCGCCGGCGGCGGCGGTGCAGGTGGACAGGAAGCGGCGGCGGCCGATGCCGAGCCGGCGTCTGAGGGCCTCGTCGGGGCCGGCGGCCGCGGCCGTGTCGGCGAGTGGGTTGTCGTCCTGCGAGGGGTGCGAGAAGTGACTCACGGATGCCTGCCTTCTTCGTCGTGGCCGCCGCCGGTGGCACCGGCGGCGGGCCGTTGTCAGTGCCGTGTGTTTCACTCTCAGTAGTCGGATCTCGCGGGCGGTGCGTCCGCGAGTCCGGCCAGCCTGAGCAGCAGTGACTTGACATCGGTGGCCGCTACGCGGTCTCCGACAGCGCGGGGGGTGGAGCAGATGAGGAGCGGACCGTCGTCGTCGCTCGCAGGAAGGCGGCCGTGGCTGCCGCGAATAGGTGAGGGGTCCAGGGGCACGACCGCCATGCGGTAGCGCATGCCCAGCTTCTTGCGCGCCAGTGCGGTGGCCGCCTTGACCTTCACGTAGGGGTCCTGGGGATCCATGAACAGCTCGACCGGGTCGTAGCCGGGTTTGCGGTGGATCTCGACGAGCTGCGCGAAGTCGGGCGCGCGGGCGTCGTCGAGCCAGTAGTAGTACGTGAACCAGGCGTCGGGTTCGGCGACGGCGACGAGTTCGCCGGCGCGCGGGTGGTCGAGGTGGTGGGCCTTCTTGCCCTCGTCGTCGAGGAGTTGGCCGATGCCTGGCAGGCCCTCGAGGGCTTCCCTGGTGGCGTCCAGGTCCTCGGGCCGGCGCACATAGACGTGGGCGATCTGGTGGTCGGCGACGGCGAAGGCGCGCGAGGCCATCGGGTCGAGGTACTCCATGCCGTCCTGGGTGTGCACCTCCAGCAGTCCGGCGCGGCGCAGGGCGCGGTTGATGTCCACGGGCCGGCTGACACGGGTGATGCCGTACTCGGACAGCGCGACGACGGTGCGTCCCTCGGCGCGGGCGTCGTCCAGAAGCGGGGCGAGCGCGGTGTCCAGGTCGGTGGCGGCCTGGAGGGAGCGCGGGTCGTCGGGGCCGTAGCGCTGCAGGTCGTAGTCGAGGTGCGGGAGGTAGCAGAGGGTGAGATCGGGGGTGCGGGTGCGGTTGATGTGCCGGGTGGCGTCGATGATCCACTGGCTGGAGACCAGGTCGGCGCCGGGTCCCCAGAAGTGGAAAAGAGGGAAGGTGCCGAATTTCTCGGTGAGTTCGTCGTGCAGGGCCGGCGGGCGGGTGTAGCAGTCGGGTTCCTTGCGGCCGTCGGCGTAGTAGACCGGGCGGGGGGTGACGGTGAGGTCGGTGTCGGCGCCCATGGCGTACCACCAGCAGATGTTGGCGACGGTGTAGCCGGGGTGGGCGCGGCGGGCGGCGTCCCAGAGCTTGTCGCCGGAGACGAGTCCGTTGTGCTGCCGCCACAGCAGGACGTCGCCGAGTTCGCGGAAGTACCAGCCGTTGCCGACGATGCCGTGCTCGGAGGGCATCGTGCCGGTGAGGAAGGTGGACTGGGCGGCGCAGGTGACGGCGGGCAGGACGGTGCCGAGCGGGGCGCGGGAGCCCTTCTGGCCGAGGGCCTTGAGGTTCGGCATGTGGTCGAGCAGGCGGGGGGTGAGGCCCACGACGTCGAGGACGAGCAGCGGGGTGGGGCCGGTGGTGCGGCCGTGGGCGCCGGTGGTGTGCGCTCCGGTGGTCATGGCAGCTCCTTCAGGCCGAGGCCGGTCAGCAGGTCGCGGGCGAGGGTGAGCTCGGCGGCGATGCCGTCGGTGAGCTGGGTGCGGGCGCGGGGCCGCAGTTCGGGCGGGAGGGCCTGCCAGGTGTAGGTCTCGACCTCCAGGTGGCGGGTGAGCGGGTGCGGGCCGCCGACGAGCCGGGTGAGCGTGTCCTTCAGCACGTCGAGTGTGGAGGTGAGGGGCGCGGCGGGGGGCGCGTGCAGCGGGACGTGGAAGTGGGCGCGCCAGGGTGCCGCGTCGGGGAGCGCCTCGCCGGTGAGGGCCTCGCCGAGGTCGTCGGTGCCGCGCAGTGCGGTGGCGGTGAGGGTGCGGGTCTGGTGCAGGAAGCGGGGTTCGGCGAAGGCGGCGAGGCTGTCGCGGACCTCGGGCTTGTGGGGGTGTTCGGCGTGCAGGGCGGCGGAGAGCTGGGACTTGACGACGGGGACGCGGGCCTCGGTGAGGGCGTCCAGGGCGGTGTGCGGGTCTTCGAAGGAGGTGGCGAGGTGACAGGTGTCGACGCAGATGCCGATGCGGTGGTGGCCGATGCCGGTGAGCGGGGCGATGGCGTCCCGGGTGGTCTCGACGACGCAGCCCGGCTCGGGCTCCAGGGCGATGCGGATGGAGCGGCCGGTGAGTTCCTGGAGGGCGTCGAGGCGTTCGGCGAGGGTGAGCAGCGCTGCGCGGGCCTTGTCGGCGCGGGCGTCGTCGTAGGCGGTGCGCCAGGCCAGCGGCAGGGTGGAGATGCTGCCGTCGGTGACGTCGTCGGGCAGCAGGCCGGCGAGGACGCGGGCGAGGGAGGTGGTGTGCTCGAGCCGCTCGGGGTCGGCCCAGTCGGGTTTGTAGACGCGGTACTTGACCTCTTCGCCGCCGAAGCCCTCGTAGGGGAAGCCGTTGAGGGTGACGACCTCCAGGCCGCGCCGGTCGAGTTCGGTGCGCAGGCCGCGCAGCGCGGCGGGGTCGGTGACCAGGGCGTGGGCGGCGTCGCGGGCGAGCCACAGGCCGATGCCGAGGCGGTCGCGGCCGAGCCGGCGGCGGACGGGCTCGCAGTGGTCGCGGAGCTGGGCGAGGACTCCGTCGAGGGTTTCGGCGGGGTGGACGTTGGTGCAGTAGGCGAGGTGGACGGTGGTGCCGTCGGGGTGCCGGAAGCGCATGGGTCACTCCTCGCCGCGCAGGATGGAGTTGCCCTCGTGGGTGGCTCCGGTGCCGGTGACCTCGAGGTCGAGGCGGCCGCTGAGCCCGTAGAAGGCGCCGGGGTTGCGCCACATCACCTGGTCGACGTCGTCCTCGGTGAAGCCCTCGGCGAGCATCAGGTCGGCGACCTTGCGGGTCTTCAGGGGGTCGCTCCTGCCCCAGTCGGCGGCGGAGTTGACCAGGACGCGTTCGGTTCCGTAGGTGCGCAGGATGGCGACCATCCGCTTCTCGTCCATCTTGGTGTCGGGATAGACGGAGAAGCCGAGCCAGCAGCCGCTGTCCCTGGCCTCCTTGACGGTGGTCTCGTTGAGGTGGTCGACCAGCACCCGGTCCATGGGAAGGGCGGACTCGCGGACCACGTCGAGGGTGCGGCGCAGTCCGGCGAGCTTGTCGCGGTGCGGGGTGTGCACCAGGGCGGGCAGGCCGTGGTCGGCGGCGAGCTGCAGCTGGGCGGCGAGGGCGGTGTCCTCGGCGGGGGTCATGGAGTCGTAGCCGATCTCGCCGACGGCGACCACCTTGTCCTTGACGAGATACCGGGGCAGTTCGTCGAGGACGGGGGTGCAGCGGGGGTCGTTGGCCTCCTTGGGGTTGAGGGCGAGGGTGCAGTGGTGGGCGATGCCGTACTGGGCGGCGCGGAAGGGTTCCCAGCCGAGGAGGGAGTCGAAGTAGTCGAGGAAGGAGGCCGGGGAGGTGCGGGGCTGGCCGAGCCAGAAGGAGGGTTCGACGACGGCGCGGACGCCGGCGGCGTACATGGCCTCGTAGTCGTCGGTGGTGCGCGACGTCATGTGGATGTGGGGGTCGAAGATGCGCATCAGGACTCCTTGCCGTGGGGGGTGTCCGCCTCCCGGTCCGGGGCGGCGGCGGACTCGGTCAGGGCCAGCACACGGTGCAGGTCGTCCGGGAGGGGGCGGCCCGCCGCGGTGCGCTCCGCGGCGTAGTCGCGGAGCATGCGGGCGAGTTCGGCGTCCCCGCTCGCGCGCCGCTCCAGGTCGGCCACGTGGTCCACCGGCACGCCGGTGAACAGGCACTTCAGCACCGCGTGCCGCCAGGCGTGGGCGTCCAGGTACCGGGCGGCGTACGGGCCGAGGGCGGCCGCGAGCAGCCGGGTGTCGTTGGTGCGCAGGGCGTCCTCGACGAGCGGGAGGGCGTCGGGGCCGGTCACCAGATGCGGCAGGGCGTGCAGTACGGCGCGGCGTTCGTCGGCGGTGCCCTGGAAGTAGACCCGGGTCAGCGCGTCGGTGCCGGCGCGGGCGGCGTGCAGGATGAGGACGCGGACAGGGTCGGCGTTCGCGGGGCCGCAGCGGCGGCCGGCCTCCGCGAGGCGCAGCTCCCACACCGAGATGGGGCCATGTCTGCCGGGGTGGGCGGCGGCCTCCTCGAGCGCCTGCTCGAACCAGCTCCGGGCGGTTTCGCCCAGCCGGGTGGCGAGCTGGTCGCGCAGTTCGGCCGGCGGGGTGCGGGCCGGGTGGGGCAGGGGTGCCTCGGTGCCCGGGGTGCTCTCCTCGCGGGCTGGGTCGCCGCCGGTGTCGCCCTTGCGGCCGGCCCGGTTGCCGTTCGCGCTGGTTTCGGCGGGGCTCGCGGATGTGGTGCCGTCGGCCGCGGGAGTGTCCGGGGTGTCCGGGGTGTCCGGGGTCCCGTGGTCGCCGGTGGTGCCTGCCTCCGGGGTCGCGGGGGTGCGATGCGGGTGGTTCATGAGGTGGTGCTCCCTTCGGGGGTGGCGGAGGGATCGCCGTGGGACGGGGCGGCCGGCGCGGTCGAGGCCGTGGCCCGGGCGGCGGCGCGCCGCAGGAACGGGAGGGAGTGAGCGGCGTGCTGGGGGCCCGCGTGGGAGTGGCGGGGCAGTTCCACGACCGTCAGTCCCCGGTAGCCGGTGGCGGCGAGGGCGGCGAGCACGGGCGGGAAGTCGATCTCGCCGTCGCCGAAGGGCAGGTGCTCGTGGACACCGCGGCGCATGTCCTCGATCTGGACGTGCCGCAGCCAGGGTGCGGCCTGGCGGACGCAGTCCGCGGGCGGCAGGGGTTCGAGGCACTGACAGTGCCCGATGTCCAGGGTCAGGCCGAGTGGCTCGGGGTCTCCGAGCAGACGGCGCAGGTGGCGGAAGTCGGCGAGGGTGGCGAGGAGATGACCGGGTTCGGGTTCGACGGCGAGCGGGACGCCGGCCGTGCCGGCGGCGTCGAGCACGGGGGCGAGGGCGTCGGTGAGGCGTTTCCAGGCGGTGTCCTGGTCGGTGCCCTCGGGGAGCACCCCGCTGAAGCAGTGCACGGCGTGCGCGCCGAGGTCGGCGGCGACCCGGACGGCCCGGAGCAGCAGATCGGTGCGGCGGGCACGGTCGCCGGGATCCGGGTCGAGCAGCGAAGGCCCGTGCTTGCGGCGCGGGTCGAGGACGTACCGGGCACCCGTCTCGACGGTGACGCCCAGCCCCAGCTCCTGGAGGCGGTGCGCGACGCGCCGGGTCCGGGCCGCGAGGTCCGGGACCAGCGGGTCCAGGTGCATGTGGTCGAGGGTGAGGCCCACGCCGTCGTAGCCGAGGTCGGCGAGGAGGGCGAGGGCGTCGTCGAGCCGGAGGTCGGCGAGGCCGTTGGTGCCGTAGCCCCAGCGCCAAGGGGTGTGGTCGGTCTGTGGGCTCATGTCACGCTCACCTTCCGGGCGAAGCGCCGCGCGAGAGGGGCCAGTGCGGCGGTGGCCAGGGCGGAGCCGGGGGCGCCGGCGCGGGCGGCGAGGGCGGCCTGCAGCGGGATCATCGCCCGGATCCCGGCACCGACCGCCCGCTGGGTCAGGGGCGGCGACGGGTTGAGGGCGGCATGGAACAACGGGCGGGCCGCGGTCGCCGCGTACACGATGGGTCCCGGCAGGCCGAGGGGGGCTGCTCCGCCTCGGCCTGCCGGGGGCTTGAGAAGCCGGGTGGTCAGAGTCGCGGTGGCCGCGAGAGCGGCGGCGGGGGCGAGCGGCCTGCCGCCGGTCGTCTCGTTGCGGGAGACGAAGGTGACCGCGGTGGTGTGGGCGGCCATGGCGAGGGCCGTGGGGAGAGCGGCGCGGAGGCCGACGGCACGGGCGGGGCGGGTCGGACCTGCGGCCACTGCTCCCGCCGGCGTCAACCGCGTGGCCACGGTGCCGCCGAGCCGCGTCCGGCGTGCGGACCGGCTGCTCCCCGGCCGGGCGGTCCCTGCCGTCACGGCGGCGAGGGTGGCCGCCCCGGCCGACACCGCGGTGGCCGCCTTGCCCAGGCGCCCCGACAGCTCGGACCGGGCGCCTGCCGCTCCGGGCAGCAGGCGGACGCCGGATGCGCCTCCCGGCACGCGGCCGGCCACCGCCGCGAGTGCACTGCGAGCCGAGCGCGAAAACCGTGCGCGACCGCCGGTTGCGGCAGGCGGAACGAGGGCGCCGCGTGCTCCAGCCGGCCCACGACGGGCCGTCGGCACGAGTGCGCCCCGAGGCGAGCGTGGAGGTCGTACGCGGCCACTGCGGGAGACCGCTGCCTCAACGATGCGCGCGGCGACGGACGTCCGGTCCGCCGTGGCCGCCCTGCCCAGACGACCCGACTGCTCGGACCCGGCGGGTGCCGCGGCCGGCACAACGCCGGCGTCGCGGGCGCCTCCCAGCGCACGCGCGACCCTCGCCAAGAGGGCGCCGGGAGCCGACCACGATGGCAGCGTGCGTCCAGCCCCCGACCGCGCTCCCCCAGCCGTGCGCGGGGCGACCGACGCCGGGCCTGCCGGAGCCGCCGGTGATGTCGTGATCGGGGCGCGCGATGCCCCAGCACCGGGCCGGTGCCCCGCCGCTGCCCCGCTCGCGGATGCCGCCCTGTGCCCGCCGGCCGTTGCCGCCGCCCCCAGGAGCACGTCGAGGGCGCGGGCCGTGCCCATGGCTGCGGGGCCCGCCGGGGTGTGTTTGAGGTGCAGGTCGTAGGCCCAGACGGTCGCGGCCAGGGCTGCTGCCAGTGCGCCCGGGGTGCGGCCCGCGCGGTGGGCGAGGGCCACTCCGGCGGCGGTGAAGGCCGTTGCCGCGGTCAGGGCGGCGGCGGGGCGGATGCGGCCGGACGGGATGGGGCGGTGGGGGCGGTCCACCGCGTCCTCCGCGCGGTCGGCCCAGTCGTTGAGGGCCATGCCGGCCTCGTACAGGCACAGGGAGGAGCCGATGGCGAGCAGCGTGCCGCGCCCGGGACGGACGCCGATGGCGGCGGCGCCCGCGAGGGCGTCCCCGGGGACGGAGAACAGGGCAGGCAGGCGCAGCAGTTCGGCCCAGGCGCGCAGCGCGGAGGTGTCGCCGGTCCTCATATGCCGCCCCGCAGCCGGGCTGCGAAGTCCAGCAGCGCGGCGTACTGCTCGCCGAGTGCCGAGGAGGCGCCCGCGTCCGGGTCCTTGAAGTAGAAGCCCAGCTCCGGGCGGGGGCCGGTCAGGCCGGCTTCCCGGACGCGCAGCATCAGCCGGGCCAGGTCCAGGACGAGGGGGGCGGCGAGCGCGGAGTCGCAGCCCTGCCAGGTGGTCTGCAGGACCATGCGGGCGCCGAGGAAGCCGTCGAAGGCGATGTGGTCCCAGGCGGTCTTCCAGTCGCCGAGCGCGGGCACGTCGTCGATGTGGACCTCGCCCTGCGGGGCGGCGCCGAGGGTGTCGGCGAGGACGCGTTCCTTGCCGGAGTTCTTCGCCGCCGCGGCGGCGGGGTCGGCGAGGGCCGCGCCGTCTCCGCCGCCCAGCAGGTTGGTGCCGGACCAGGCGCGTACCGCGAGGGCCCGCTGGGCGAACATCGGGCCGAGCACGGAGCGCAGCAGGGTCTGGCCGGTCTTGCCGTCGCGGCCCGCGTAGGGCAGGCCGGAGGAGGCGGCGAGCTCGGCGAGTGCCGGGTGGTGCAGGCCGGTGGAGGGGGTGAAGTTGACGTAGGGGCAGCCGGCGCGCAGTGCGGCCGCCGCGTAGAGGGAGCTGGGCGGCAGGGTGTCGTCGGTGGGGGCGGGTTCGGTGGAGGCGACGTTCAGCACGACGGCTCCGGCGAGGCCGTTGCGGCGCACGAAGTCGCGGATGTCCTCGGCGAAGGTCTCCGTCCACTCCTCCTGGGTGCGGTCCCCGCTGGACTCCTCCTGAGTGCGGTCCCCGCCGGACGCGGCTCCGCCCGGCCCCGGCCCTCCGGGCCGGATCTCCCGGTCGGCGGCGGCGAGTTCCGCGTGCACCGCCGTGGGCAGGCCGTGCGGCAGGACTCCCCCTGCGGCGAGGTGTTCGGCCCGCTTGGGCAGCGGGCAGTCGACGGTGTCGTGGCCGCCGAAGACGAGGGACGACAACGATGGCAGTCCGGACGAGGTGAAGGGCGGGGTCTCGGTGACCATGCCGGTCGGAGGGTGGAGCCCGGCGGCGACCGCGGCGCAGCCGGCGATCGCGGTGGTGGCGACGGAGCCGCGGGCGCCGACGAGCCAGACGCCGTAGCGCCGGCCGGTGCCGGGGGCGGTGGGGAGGGACGGTTCGGCGGACATGGGCAGCCTCCTTGTCGTACGCGAACCGGGTGTGAGCGCCGGAAGCGGGGTGCGGGGCCGGGCGGAGGGCCCCGGTGCGACGACCGGTGCCCTTCGCCCGGCGGGACGTCGGGCGGAGGTCCGGCGTCCTCCGCCCGCCGCCCGTCTAGTCGCCCTTGGCGGGCAGTTCCTTGAGCTGGATGTTGCGGAAGGAGACCTGGTCGTCCGGGCCGTGGTTCTGCAGGCCGATGTAGCCGTCCTTCAGGCTCCGTTCGGGATCGGTGTTGGTGAAGTCGTTGATCTTCGCTCCGTTGAGGAAGACCTGGATGCGTTCACCGGTGACCTTGATCTCGTAGGAGTTCCACTGGCCGGGCGGCCTGAGCACCTGGTCGCGGACCTTGATGTCGGCCGACTTGAAGGAGTAGATCGCGCCGGTGGTCCGGTCGGGTGCGTCGGTCGCGTCGATCTGGATCTCGTAGCCCTTGTTCACCGCCGACCAGGGGTCGTCGGAGGCGGGGAAGCCCACGAAGACACCGGAGTTGTCGTCGCCGGCCGTCTTCCAGTCGAGCTTGAGGGAGTACGAGCCCAGCTCCTTGGCCTGGTACCAGAGCAGGCCCATGCCGCCCTCGGACTCCATCACGCCGCCGTCCTTGACGACGAACCTGCCGGGCCCTGCCTGCTTCCAGCCGTCCAGGGTGTGGCCGTTGAAGATCTTCCGGTAGCCCTTGTCCGGCTTGCAGTCGGCCTTGATCTGGCCGGTGGCGTACTGCAGGCCGCCGAGCAGATGGGCGCGGAAGGCCTCCTCGGCGTAGGACTCCTTGGTGTGGCCGCCGCCGGTGTAGAAGGAGCGGCCGCCGCCGTAGTTCTGGCACCAGGCGATCGGGTGGTCGCCCTTCATGGTGCCGCCCTGGTAGGTGGTTTCGTCGAGGGTGGCGAGGACGCGGGCCTTCTCCCGCGGGTTGGTGCGGTAGTTGTACCACTCGTCGGTGCGCTCCCAGGCCTCCCCGAGGTGCGCGGTGGCCGGGTGGTCGTGGTTCTCGACCCGCACGGTGGCCTTCTGGATGGCCGGGTGCGACTCGAACCAGGCACCGACGAGGCCGCCGTAGAACTCCCAGTCGTACTCGGTGTCGGCGGCGGCGTGGATGCCCATGTAGCCGCCTCCGCCCGCGACGTAGTTCTCGAACGCCTTCTGCTGCTCGGCGTTGAGCACGTCGCCGGTGGTGGAGAGGAAGACGACCGCGTCGTACTTGGCGAGGTTGGCCGTGGTGAACTGCCCGGCCTCCTCGGTGGCGTCGACGGTGATGCCGGCGGGGCCGCCCAGTTCCTTCAGCGCGGCGATGCCGTCCGGGATGGAGTCGTGGCGGAAGCCGGCGGTCTTGGAGAAGACCAGGACCTTCTTGCCGTTCTTGAACGCCTGGTTGGAGAACTCGAAGTCGTCCACGTCGAACAGCGCGCCCTCGCCGCCCTTGAAGACCAGGTAGATCTCCGTGGTGCGCTTGGGCAGGGCCCGCAGCGGCACGTCGATGTCCTGGAAGGTCTCCCAGCTGCCGGTCGGCGGGATGTACGCGGAGCCGTGCAGCGTGCCGTCGGGGGATCCGGTGCGCAGTTCGATGAAGCCGCCCGTGCCGCCGGAGGAGGCCCGCACGGTCATCTTCTTCTGCCCGTCGAACCGGTACGGGGTGAAGGAGATCCAGTCGCCGTCGTGGACGTTGCCGACGGTCTTGCCGCCGTGGGCGGCGGGCTTGTCGATGACGGAGACGCCCTGCTGCTTGCCGAAGTGCTCGGCCTGGCGGTGCAGCGGCTGGAGCACGGCGCGTGCGGTGCCGGTCAGGGCCTCCTGGCCGTTGGCCCCGCCGTCGGTGTAGGCCGCGCCGACGACGCCGTAGATGTCGGCGTTGGGGTCGTGCCCGCCGTCGCCGGGCGGCGGCTTGAGGGTGCCCTCACAGCCCGTCTCGCTGGTCAGCTCGTGGGCGTGGGAGTCGTGGCCGAGGCTGTAGACGACCTTGACCTTGGAGCAGTCGGCCTTCTCCTCGGGGTCGGTGACGGTCACCTTGAACGGGACGGGTTCGCCGAAGGCGGCCATGCTGCCGTTGCCCGGCACATCGATCTTCACCGTGGGCTCGGTGTTGCCGACGACGATGCGCACGCTGGCGTTGCCGGTGTTGCCCTCGGGGTCCTTGGCGGTGAAGGTCGCGGTGTAGGTGCCGGTCTTCTTGTAGCGGTGGGTGGGGTTGAGGCCCTCGCCCTTGGTGCCGTCGCCGAAGTCCCAGCCGTAGGTGAGGTCCGGGGAGTCGGCGTCCTTGGCGGTGGCGGTGAAGGCGACCTTCAGGCCGGCCGCTCCGGAGGTCTTGTCGGCGCTGACCTCGACGATCGGGGAGAAGCCGTCCTCGGCGTTCTCGATCCGGTAGAGCGCGGAGTTCTCGTCGCCCTGGAACCAGGACAGGCCGTAGTCGAGGACGTAGAGGGCGCCGTCGGGACCGAACTCCATGTCCATGATCTGGGTGCCGGTCCACGGGAAGTCGTTGATCTTCTCGACGGTCCCGTCGGCGGTCTGCTCGATCCGCTTGATCCACCGGCGGCCGAACTCACCGGCGAAGAAGTCGCCGTCGAACTCCTCGGGGAACTTCACGGAGGAGTCCAGCCCGGGGTCGTAGTGGTAGACGGGCCCGGCCATCGGGGACTCGGAGCCGGTGCCGAACTCCGGCACGCTGCCGCCGTCGTAGGGGATCCAGGCGGGCTGGGCGGGCGGCAGGTCGACCAGGCCGGTGTTGTGCCGCGAGGTGTTCCTGGGCGCGTCGCAGTCGAACGTCTCGCCGGAGGTCTTGGTGGCGAAGTCGTAGTCGACGTAAGGGTCGTTGTCGCCCGTGCAGAAGGGCCAGCCGTAGTTGCCCGGCTTGGTGATGCGGGCGAACTCGACCTGGCCGCCGGGGCCGCGCTTGGGGTCGGCTGCGCCGGCGTCGGGGCCGTAGTCGCCGACGTAGACGACGCCGGTCTTCTCGTCGACGCTCATCCGGAAGGGGTTGCGGAAGCCCATCGCGTAGATCTCGGGACGGGTCTTCTCGGTGCCCGGCGGGAAGAGGTTGCCGTCGGGGATGGTGTAGGAGCCGTCCTCGGCGACCTTGATGCGCAGGATCTTGCCGCGCAGGTCGTTGGTGTTGCCGGAGCTGCGGCGGGCGTCGAAGGCGGGGTTGCGGTTGTCCCGCTCGTCGATCGGGGTGTAGCCGTCGGAGGCGAAGGGGTTGGTGTCGTCGCCGGTGGACAGGTAGAGGTTGCCGTCGGCGTCGAAGTCGATGTCGCCGCCGACGTGGCAGCAGATGCCGCGGGAGGCGGGGACGTCGAGGATCTTCTTCTCGCTGTCCGGGTCCAGGGTGCCGTTGGGCTTGAGGACGAAGCGGGAGAGGCGGTTGACGCCGTCGAACTTCTTGAAGTCCTCGGCGGTGGCGGTCTCCGGGGCGTCGCCCGCGGGGGTGTCGAGCGGCGGGGCGTAGTAGAGGTAGATCGCCCGGTTCTTCTCGAAGCCGGGGTCGACGCCGACGCCCTGGAGGCCTTCCTCGTCGTGGCTGTAGACGTCGAGCCGGCCGGCGACCTTGGTGGTGCCGCCCGCGTCGGTCAGGCGCAGGGTGCCGTCGCGTGAGGTGTGCAGGACGCTGCGGTCCGGGAGCACGGCGAGCGACATGGGCTCGCCCATCTCGGGCTCGCCCTTGGCGAGCGGCACCTGCTGGAACTGCCCTTCGGCGGCGGCCGGCTCTGCGGCCGGCTGGGCTCCGGCGACGGTCGCCGGGGTGCCCACGGCCAGCAGGAGGCCGGTGAACAGGGCGAGGGGGGTGCGAAGCCGGTGACGCCTCGCGGATGTACTGCCTCTGAGTCTGGTTCTGTGCACGAGATCCCTCCGGGAACGGGATGGGGCCGTACGGGATGGGTGCGAAGACGTGCGGTGCGTGCGGGCGCCGGGGTGCGCCGTCACCCCGGAGGCGGGTGCGTGTCCTGGACACCTCAAGGTCCGGACACCTCAGGACGGTAGCCGCCTTCGTTCGGAACCAACACCCCGTCCGACGGAATCGGTTGAACTTTTTCCCAACGCAGGACAAAGGCGGCATCAGGGCATGCCGGACCGGGGACCGGCGGCGCGTCCGGTCCCCGAGTCCGGGCTGCGGATCAGCTGTTGAAGGCGGCGTCGAAGGAAGCGGAGGGCGGCTCGAAGTCGAACGCCTTCAGGCGGCGCAGCGCCTCGGGCGCTCCCTGCAGCCGGTCCATGCCGGCGTCCTCCCACTCGACGGAGACCGGCCCCTCGTAACCGATGGAGCGCAGCATGCGGAAGACGTCCTCCCAGGGGGCGTCGCCGTGCCCGGCGGAGACGAAGTCCCAGCCGCGCCGCGGGTCGCCCCAGGGCAGGTGGGAGCCGAGGCGGCCGTTGCGGCCGTCCAGGCGCTTGCGTGCCTCCTTGCAGTCGACGTGGTAGATCCGGTCGCGGAAGTCCCACAGGAAGCCGACCGGGTCGAGGTCCTGCCAGACGAAGTGCGAGGGGTCGAAGTTGAGGCCGAAGGCGGGGCGGTGGTCCACGGCCTCGAGCGCCCGCTGGGTGGTCCAGTAGTCGTAGGCGATCTCACTGGGGTGCACCTCGTGGGCGAAGCGCACCCCCTCGGCGTCGAAGACGTCCAGGATCGGGTTCCAGCGGTCGGCGAAGTCCTGGTAGCCGCGTTCGATCATCGACTCGGGCGCGGGCGGGAACATGGCGACCAGGTGCCAGATGGCCGAGCCGGTGAAGCCGATGACGGTGTCGACGCCGAACCGGGCGGCCGCCCGGGCGGTGTCCTTCATGCGGGCCGCGGCCCGCTGCCGCACGCCCTCCGGGTCACCGTCGCCCCAGATATCGGCGGGCAGGATGCCCTGGTGGCGTTCGTCGATGATGGCGTCGCACACGGCCTGCCCGACCAGGTGGTTGGAGATGGCCCAGCACTTCAGGCCGTACTTGTCCAGGAGCTGGTGGCGGGATTCGGCGTAGCCGGGGTCGGCGAGGGCCTTGTCGACCTCGAAGTGGTCGCCCCAGCAGGCGAGTTCGAGGCCGTCGTAGCCGAAGTCGCGGGCGAGCCGGCAGACCTCCTCGAGCGGCAGGTCGGCCCACTGGCCGGTGAACAGGGTGAAGTTGCGCGGCATCTGAAATCCGTCCTCTCAGGCGGCGATCGGGGTGTAGACGGAGTTCTTCTGGGCGCTCTCCTCCACCGCCGCCAGCACGCGCTGCACCTGCAGCCCGTCGGCGAAGGAGGGTTCGGGCGTGCGCCCGTCGGCGACCGCGTGGACCAGGTCGCGGGCCTGGTGCACGAAGGTGTGCTCGTAGCCGAGTCCGTGGCCCGGCGGCCACCAGGCCTCCAGGTAGGGGTGGTCGGGTTCGGTGACCAGGATGCGGCGGAAGCCGGAGTGCGTGCCCGGTTCGGTGCCGTCGTGGTACTCCAGCTCGTTGAGCCGCTCCAGGTCGAAGGCGAGGGATCCGCGGTCGCCGTTGAGCTCCAGGCGCAGGGCGTTCTTGCGGCCGGTGGCGTACCGGGTGGCCTCGAAGGTGGCGACGGCGCCGGAGGCGAAGCGGGCGGTGAACACGGCGGCGTCGTCGACGGTGACCTGCCCGGTGCCGGCGGCGGAGACGGCGGCGAGGCCGCTGCTGGGCGCGGTGGGCAGCGGGCGTTCCTTGACGAAGGTCTCGGTGAGGGCGGACACGCCCGCCAGGTGCTCGCCCGCCACGTGCTGGGCCAGGTCCACGATGTGCGCCCCGAGGTCGCCGAGCGAGCCGGAGCCGGCCTGTTCGCGGCGCAGCCGCCAGGTCAGCGGGAACTGCGGGTCGACCAGCCAGTCCTGAAGGTAGCTCACCCGTACGTGGCGCAGGGTGCCGATGCGGCCCTCGGCCACCATCCGCCGGGCCAGTGCGGTGGCCGGGACGCGGCGGTAGTTGAAGCCGACCATCGCCACCTGGCCGCGCCCGGCGGCCTCCTCGGCGGCGCGGGCCATCTCCTCCGCCTCGGCGACGGTGTTGGCGAGGGGCTTCTCGCACAGCACGTGCTTGCCGGCGGCGAGGGCGGCCAGCGCGATCTCGGCGTGGCTGTCGCCCGGCGTGCAGATGTCGACGAGGTCGACGTCGTCCCGCTCCACCAGGGCACGCCATTCGGTCTCGGTCGCCGCCCAGCCGTGCCGGTCGGCCGCCGCTTGCACGGCGTCGGCGTTCCGGCCGCAGATCACGGCCAGTTGGGGGCTCAGCGGCAGGTCGAAGACGCGGCCGGCGGTGCGCCACCCCTGGGAGTGGGCGGCGCCCATGAACGCGTAGCCGACCATGCCGACACGCAGCGGCGGCTTCCCCGTGTCCGCCCCTGCTGACGCTTGCGGCTGTGCCATGCGGATGTCCTCCTCGTCGTCGTGTCGGGCGGGGACGGCTCCCCGCCCGTGTCCGTCTGACGCGCCCCCGTGTCCGCCCGGAGGGCGGCCCTCGCAGGGCGGGCGGGGAGCCGGCAGACAGACCCCAGGGGGTGTGTGCGGCTCGCGTGGTGCGCCGGCGGCTCACCGGCGCGGGCCGCACACCGTCTCCCGGGGGCGTGCCCCGCCCGGTGGGCTGGTCAGGCCCGTGGGCCGGGGCTCCTACTTGAAGCCGGTGGACATGTACTGGTCGACGTTGGTCTTGTCGACGACGGCCGAGTAGAGGGTGATCGACGCCGGGATCTCGTACTCGGCGAGGCCGCCGACGCCCTTGCTCTGGCCGAGGGCGCGGGCGAGGTCGATCGCGGAGGCGGCCATCGTCGGCGGATACAGGACGGTGGCCTTGAGCACCCCGTTGTCGGCCTTGATGGCCTGGAAGGCGGAGAGCGCGCCGGCGCCGCCGACCATCAGGAAGTCGTCACGCCCTGCCTGCTCGATGGCGCGCAGCGCGCCCACGCCCTGGTCGTCGTCGTGGTTCCACAGCGCGTCGAACTCGGGCTGCGCCTGGAGCAGCTGGGCCATCTTGGCCTGGCCGGACTCGACGGTGAACTCGGCGGCCTGGCGGGCGACCTTCTTGATGTTGGGGTAGTTCTTCAGGGCGTCGTCGAAGCCCTGGGTGCGCTGCTTGGTGAGCTCCAGGTTGTCCAGTCCGGCGAGTTCGATGACCCGGGCGTTCTTCTTGTCCTTGAGCTTCTCGCCGATGTAGTGACCGGCGTTCAGCCCCATGCCGTAGTTGTCGCCGCCGATCCAGCAGCGATACGCCTGCGGGGAGTTGAAGATGCGGTCCAGGTTGATCACCGGTATGCCGGCCCGCATCGCCTTCAGTCCGACCTGGGTGAGCGCCTTGCCGTCGGCGGGCAGGATCACCAGGACGTCGACCTTCTTGTTGATCAGGGTCTCGATCTGGCCGATCTGCTGGGCGGTGTCGTTGGAGCCCTCGGTGATCTCCAGGGTGACGTCGGAGTACTTCCCGGCACGCTTCTTGGCGTTCTCGTTGATGGCGTTGAGCCAGCCGTGGTCGGCCTGGGGTCCGGCGAAGCCGATGGTGACCGGCTTGCCGGGCTTGTCGTCGGCGGCGGGCTGGTCGTTCGCGCCCGGCTCGTCCTTGTCACTGGGCTCGTTGCTCGTGCACCCGGTGAGGAAGGCACCGGCGGACACGGCGGCGGCTCCGAACAGGAGACCTCTGCGGCTCGCGAAGGGCATGTGCTCTGGCATGGCGGTGAACCCTTTCGTCAGGTCGTGCTCGCGGTACGGCGCTGGACCAGCACGGCGGCGACGATGATCGCTCCCTTGGCGATCTGCTGGACGTCGCTCTGCAGGTTGTTCAGGGCGAAGATGTTGGTGATGGTGGTGAAGATCAGGACGCCGAGGACGGAGCCGACGATGGTGCCGCGGCCCCCGGTGAGCAGGGTGCCGCCGATGATCGCGGCGGCGATGGCGTCGAGTTCGTAGAGGTTGCCGTTGGTGTTCTGACCGGAGCCGGACAGGACGATCAGCAGGAAGGCCGCGATGCCGCAGCACAGCCCGGACAGCAGGTAGAGGTAGAGGCGCTGGCGGCGGACGTCGATGCCGGCCAGCCGGGCGGCCTCCGCGTTGCCGCCGACGGCGACGGTGCGGCGGCCGAAGGTGGTCCGGTTCAGCAGCAGCCAGCCGATGACGGTGACCACGCCGAACACCAGCACCAGCGGCGGGATGCCGAGCACATAGGCGTCCCGTTCGCCGAGGTCGAGGACGCTGGGGACGGTGACGACCTGGGTGCGTCCCTCGGTGATCAGCAGGGCGAGACCGCGGGCCGAGGCGAGCATGGCCAGGGTGGCGATGAACGGGACCAGGCCTCCGTAGGCGATGAGCACCCCGTTGACCAGACCGCAGCCGACGCCGACCACGATCGAGGTGAACAGGATGCCGCCGAACCCGTACTCCTGGGTGGCCACGGTGGTGGCCCACACCGAGGCGAGGGCGACGATCGCGCCGACCGACAGGTCGATGCCGCCGGAGGTGATGACGAAGGTCATGCCGACGGTGACCACGCCGATGACGGACGCCTGGGTGAGGACGAGCTGCAGATTGCGGGTGTCGAGGAACTCGTCCGGTTTGGTGATGCCGCCGATCAGCACGAGCACGGCGAGCACGCCGAGCAGCGACAGGGTGCGGACGTCGGCGCGGGACCACACGGCGCGCCAGGCGGGCGCCTGGCCGGCCGGCGGGACCTTGCCGGTTCTGTCGTCCCGCGGCGGGGAGACGGGCTGCGTCATGACGCCGGGCTTCCTTCCATGACCAGGTCGAGTACACGGTGTTCGTCGAGCTCACGGGCGGGGGCGGTGTGGACGACCCGTCCCTCGCGCAGCACCAGCACGCGGTCGGCGAGGCCGAGCACCTCGGGGACCTCGCTGGAGACCAGCAGCACGGCGAGGCCCTCGTCCGCCAGCCGGCGGACCACCGCGTACAGTTCGGCGCGGGCGCCGACGTCGACGCCGCGGGTGGGTTCGTCCAGCAGCAGCACCCGGCAGCCGCGCAGCAGCCAGCGGGCGAGCACGGCCTTCTGCTGGTTGCCGCCGGACAGGGTGCGCACGGGCACGTTCGGGTTGTCGGGGCGCAGGGACAGCTCGCGGGTGGCGGCGCGGGCCGCGCCGAGTTCGGCGCCGCGGTCGATCCAGCCGGCGCGCGAGAAGCGCGACATGGAGGAGACCGACACATTGCGGGTGACGGACTCCAGCATCAGCAGCGCCTGCGCCTTGCGCTCCTCGGGGGCCAGTCCCACCCCGGCGCGGACGGCGGCGCGGACGCTGCCGGGTCTGAGCGGCTTGCCGTCGACGAGGACCCGGCCGGTGTCGGGGCGGCGGGCGCCGTAGACCGTCTCCAGGATCTCGGAGCGTCCGGAGCCGACCAGCCCGGCAAGCCCGACGATCTCCCCGGCCCGCACCTCAAGGTCGAGCGGCTCGAACTCGCCCTGCCGGGAGAGGTTCTCGACGGTGAGCACCGGGGCGGTCCCGGGGGCGGAGGCGGGCCGCTCGGGGAAGACGTACTCCACATTGCGGCCGGTCATCAGCGACACCACCTCGCGGGTGGGCGTCGACTTCGCGGGCAGTCCGACGGCGACCGCCCGGCCGTCCTTCAGCACCGTCACCCGGTCGCCGATGCGCCGGATCTCCTCGAGCCGGTGGGAGATGTAGACGACGGCGACGCCGTCGGCGGTGAGGTCGCCGACGATGCGGAAGAGGTTGTCGACCTCGTCCGGGTCCAGGGCGGCGGACGGCTCGTCCATCACGATCAGCCGCACGTCGTGGGAGAGCGCCCGCGCCATGGACACGATCTGCTGCTGTGCGGCGGACAACTCCCCCACCAGCCGGGCGGGATCGATCTCCGGATGCCCGAGCCGCTTGAGCAGCTGGGCGGTCGCCTCCCGGGCGGCCCGGCCGCGGACGACGAAGCCGGCGGCGGTGGGTTCGTGGCCGAGGTGCACGTTCTCGGCGACGGACATGTGCTCCACCAGGTCGAGTTCCTGGTAGATGGTGGCGATGCCGAGGCTCATGGCGGCGATCGGGGAACGCAGCGTCACCTCCTCGCCGCGCCAGCGGATGGTGCCCGTGTCGGGTTGGTGGGCACCGGCCAGCACCTTGATCAGGGTGGACTTGCCGGCGCCGTTCTGGCCCAGCAGGCAGTGCACCTCGCCGGCCTGGACGTCGAGGTCGACGCCGTCGAGGGCCCGGACTCCCGGGAACGACTTGGTGATGCCGGACATGCTGAGCAGCGGTGGTTCGGGTGCCATGCGGACTTCCCCTCGGCGGACGTTCGGGCCGGTGTCAGGGCGTGCTCGGTGGGAACGGTGTCGGCGTGCTAGGCCGGACGTTGTCTACGTGCTCTGGGTGCTCGGTCGGGCGTTGTGCTCGGTGGTGCTCGGTCGGGCGTTGCGGGCGCGCTCGGTCGGGCGTTGCGGGCGCGCTCGGTCGGGCGTTGCGGGCGCGCTCGGTCGGGCGTTGCGGGCGCGCTCGGTCGGGCGTTGCGGGCGCGCTCGGTCGGGCGTTGCGGGCGTGCTCGGTCGGGCGTTGCGGGCGCGCTCGGTCGGGCGTTGCGGGCGCGCTCGGTCGGGCGTTGCGGGCGTGCTCAGTAGAACGTTGTCAGGGCAGGGCGGAGCGGCGTGGGGGGACGTGCGGTGGTGGTGCTGCGCGGTGCCGGCCGGGCCGGCGGTGGTGCGGTGCCCGCTTACGCGGGCGAGAACAGGTGGTCGCTGATGAGCCGGGCCGCGCCGATGACTCCGGCGGTGGGGCCCAGCTCGCCGAGGACGATGGGCAGGTTGCCGGTCGCCAGCGGCAGCGACTGGCGGTAGACCTGGGTGCGGATGGCGGCGAGCAGGGTGTGGCCGAGGCCGGTCACCCCGCCGCCGATCACCACCAGGCCCGGGTTGAAGAAGCTGACCAGGCCGGCGATGACCTGGCCGGTGCGGTTGCCGCCCTCGCGGATCAGGTCGAGGGAGGTGGCGTCCCCGGCGGCGGCTGCCGCGGCGACGTCGACGGCGGTGAGCGTGCCGTTGTTCTCCAGCCGGGCTGCGAGTTCCGGTGACCGGTTCTGCTGGGCGGCCTCCAGCGCGTCGCGGGCGAGGGCGGCGCCGGAGAAGTGGGCCTCCAGGCAGCCCCGGTTGCCGCAGGCGCACGGGTGGCCGTCGGGCACCGCCTGGATGTGCCCGATGTCGCCGGCGCTGCCCGTCGTGCCGCGGTAGACCTCACCGCCGACGACGATGCCGCAGCCTATGCCGGTGCCGATCTTGACGCAGAGGAAGTCGGCGACGGTGCGGGCGACTCCGGCGTGCTGCTCGCCCATCGCCATCAGGTTCACGTCGTTGTCGACCATGACCGGGCAGCCGAGTTCCTGGCTGAGCGCCTCCCGCACGGGGAAGCCGTCCCAGCCGGGCATGATCGGCGGGGCCACCGGGACGCCCTCGGGGAAGCGCACCGGTCCCGGGACGCCGATGCCGGCGCCGTCGAAGCCCTCGGCGAGTCCGGACGCCTTGAGCTTGGCGGCCATGGACAGCACCTGCTCGAAGACCGCGACCGGCCCCTCCCGGACATCCATGGGCTGGTTGATGTGCCCGAGGATCTCCAGTTCGGCGTTGGTGACGGCGACGTCGACGGAGGTCGCGCCGATGTCGACGCCGAGGAACCGCAGATGCGGGTTGAGGCGGATGTTGTGCGACCGGCGGCCGCCGCGCGATGCCGCGAGCCCGTCGGCGACCACCAGCTCCGTCTCCAGGAGCCGGTCCACCTCCACGGCCAGCTTCGACCGTGACAGGTCGACCTGGTCGCCCAGCTGGGCCCGGGAGTTGGGGCCGCCGTCCCGCAACAGCTTCAGCAGCCGGGCCTGATGGGCGTTCGCGGGTCGCGCCGTCATACGTCTCACGAGCCCCTCCCCGCCTCGATCGGCTGGTGTGCACCGGATTCCGGCCACCTGCGTGGCGCTTGCTTTCGGAGGGAACGTAGCAGCGGCTGCCGAGGGTGGGAAGAAGTCGCGCAGGAATTGGGCCCCACTTTTTCCACTCACAGGACAAAGGCGGGGACGTGGCCCGGCCCGTCCGGGCGGAAGCCCGCGAACTACGGGCCGGTACAGGTGAGTACGCCCACACCCGCAACCGTGCGAACCGGAAAAGTGTCTGAGGTCGCGAGGGCCGGGTGCCGCGGAGTGCGTGAGACCTCCGGGCGACGACCGGCCCCGGGGAGAGACCGATGAGCACATGGACGGTGCCCGGATACACCGAGTCGCTGGAACTCGGGTCCGGGGCGAGCGGGCGGGTCGTCCTCGCCCTCCACGAAGGGACCGGGGTCCCCGTCGCGGTGAAGTACCTCAGCGAGTCCCTGCGCGGCCGCCCGGACTTCGTGCGGGACTTCCGCGCGGAGGCACGGCTGCTCGCCGGCCTGGACAGCCCCCATGTCGCCGGGCTGTACGAGTACGTGGAGAGCCCGGACGGCGCGGCCATCGTGATGGAGCTGGTGGACGGCGTGTCCCTGCGCACGGTGCTGTCCCGGCAGGGTCCGCTGGAGGCCGAGGCCGCGCTGGTGATCCTCAAGGGCTCACTGCTCGGCCTCGCCGACGCGCACCGGGTGGGCGTGGTGCACCGCGACTACAAGCCGGAGAACGTCCTGGTGGACCCGGAGGGCCTGTCGAAGCTCGTGGACTTCGGCATCGCCGTGGACTCGGGGACCCGGGGCGGCGTGGCCGGAACGCCCTCCTACATGGCGCCCGAGCAGTGGCGGGGCGAGGCGGCCTCCCCGGCCACCGACGTCTACGCCGCCACGGCCACCTTCTTCGAGTGCCTGACCGGCCGCAAGCCCTACCCCGGCGACAACATCGCCGAACTCGCGCTGCGGCACACCGAGGCGCGGGTGCCCGAGGAGGACGTACCAGAGCCGGTACGGCCGCTGGTGCGCCGGGGCCTGGCGAAGGACCCGGCACAACGGCCGGGCGAGGCGGGGGCGTTCGTCGCCGAGCTGGAGGCGGTGGCCCGAGCCGCGTACGGGGACGACTGGGAGGAGCGCGGCCGGGGCAGGCTGGCCGCGCTGGTGGCGCTGCTCGCCCTGCTGCTCCCCTCGGCCCGCACGGAACCGCGCTCGGCGACCGACACCGCGCACACGGCGCTGCGCCCAGGCCCGGGCCGGGCCTGGGCACGGGATTGGCGGCCCACCTGGACGGGCGTGGCCGTGGCGGCCGCCGCCGCGATCGTGGCGATCAAGGCGGCGTACGCGACGCCGCCGAGTGCCGAGGACAGCACGCGGCAGGCGGCCGAGGTCTTCGCCACGACCAGCGCGGTGCCGGGCGTCACCTCCGGTCCCACCGGACCGGTCGCGTCGCCTCAGGCATCCTCCGCCTCGGCACCCTCCGCGTCGGCACCCACCGGGTCGGCCGCGCCGTCCGCCGAGTCCGGCACTCCCTCGACCGCGCCCACCGGACCCACCGCGGCCACGGACACCACATCCGAGCCGCCGTCCGGTCCGGCGACCGCGACCACCACCCCGACCACGCAGACGGACCCCCCGCCGCCTCCGGACACGGCGCCGGCCGCGCCCGCCGTCAAGGACGTCACGGTGGCGGAGTTCCGTCAGACCGGGCCGACGACCGCGACGGCCACCGTCACCGTCGTCACGGACGGCACCGGGCCGGTCTCGATCAGCCTCGCCTGGTCCGCGGGCAACACCGCCGGGCAGCCCGGCGTGCCGGACGGCACCTCCGAGGTCTTCCAGCGCAGCGGCGCGACCGAGTACACGGTGACCGTCGAGCACGTCTTCCAGAACCGCGGCTGCTACTGGACGGTTCGGGCCACGACCACGCCCGCCCCGGCCGACGGGGGCGCCTCGCAGCAACTCCTCACCCGGCGGTGCGAGCTGCGATGACCAAGCCCGATGACACCGCGCGCCCCGCCGCGGGCGACGACTACAGCGCCACCGTGCTGGCCTCGCACTGGGTCCAGCGCCCCGAGCCGGACACCGAGCCGGACGCTGAGCCGGACGCTGAGCCGGACACGGTCCGGGCCACGGTCCGCGACGACCGGGATGCGTCCGCCGGGACGGCCCGGCAGGATCGGGTGGCCCCGGACCGCGTCGATCCGGACCGCGTCGATCCGGACCGCGCCGATCCGGACCGCGCCGATCCGGACCGCGTGGAACCGGACCGCGTGGAACCGGACCGCGTGGAAGGCGCGGTTCTGCGGTTCGGACCCGGTGTGCAGGGTGCGACGGCGCGTCGTACGCACATCACGCTCCCCGTCCCCGCGCCGCCCGCTCCGCCCGGGCGCAGAAGCCGGCGGCGTCACGCGCTGCCCGTGCTCGTGGTGCTCGCCGTGCTCGCGTTCCTCGCCTGGCTAGGCCTGGGGCCGGATCTGACGGTCCACCGGGTGACGGTCGCGGCCCGGCACGGCACGGTCGGCTGCGACGGCACCGCGGAAATCACCGCCACGCTCACCACCAACGGCCGCCCCGGCACGGTGTCCTACCGCTGGCTGCGCAGCGACGGCACGGCCTCCGTGCTGCACCAGGACGTGCTGCCGGGCCAGAAGCAGGTGCGGTTGCGCCTGCTGTGGACGTTCGAGGGCAAGGGCCGCTACGAGGCCCGCGCGGAGCTGAACCTGCTGTCCCCCGCCGGCCACACGGCGGCGACCGAGTTCACCTACGCATGTCCCTGAACCGGCGGGCGGCGGTCACGGGCACCGGACGACCTGTCCCGCATACGACAGATTGCCGCCGAAGCCGAACAGCAGCACCGGGTCGCCGGTGGTCAGCTCGCCCCGCTCGACCAGCTTGGAGAGCGCCAGCGGGATGGACGCGGCCGAGGTGTTGCCGGAGTCGGTGACGTCACGGGCGACCACGGCGTTGACCGCGCCCAGCTTGGCCGCGAGGGGTTCGATGATGCGCAGGTTCGCCTGGTGCAGCACGACACCGGCGAGGTCCTCGGGCGCCAGCCCCGCCTTCTCGCAGACCTGGCGGGCGATGGACGGCAGCCGCGTGGTGGCCCACCGGTAGACGCTCTGCCCCTCCTGCGCGAACCGGGGCGGCGTCCCCTCGATCCGCACCGCGTGCCCCATCTCGGGCACGGAGCCCCACAGCACCGGTCCGACGCCCGCTTCCTCGGCCGCCTCCACCACGGCGGCGCCCGCCCCGTCACCGACCAGCACACAGGTGGTGCGGTCGGTCCAGTCGGTCACGTCGGACATCTTGTCCGCGCCGATCACCAGCGCGCGGTGCGCCGCACCGGCCCGCAGGGCGTGGTCCGCGGTCGCCAGCGCGTGCGGGAACCCCGCGCACACCACGTTCACGTCCAGTACGGCGGGACAGGGGATGCCGAGGCGGGCCGCGACCCGGGCGGCCATGTTCGGCGAGCGGTCGATCGCCGTGGAGGTGGCGACGACGACGAGGTCTATGTCGGCGGGGGCGCGGCCGGCCGCCGCCAGCGCCTTCGCGGCGGCGTGCGCGGCCAGTTCGTCGACGGGCTCGTCGGGGCCGGCGATGTGGCGGGTGCGGATGCCCACCCGGCTCGTGATCCACGCGTCGCTGGTGTCGACCATGCCCGCGAGCTCCTCGTTGGTGAGCACCCGGGCGGGCTGGTAGTGGCCGACGGCGGTGATACGCGAGCCGATCATGGGCGGTCCCCCTGTCAGGTCGGTAACGGGATGCACCAGTCTGATCAGTGACCGACCAGTACGACGGCAGGTGAAGCGACAGGAATCGGGTGCCGCCCTTGTCGGCTTCCGTGTATCCGCCGACGGCCGTCCGTTCCCGCTCGGGGACAATGAACCGCATGGGACGAGTGACGGAACGACGCAAGGTGCTCCGGGTCCGGGACGGAGCGGTCACCGGCCGTCCGGACACACTCGTCGCCGAGGAACCCCTGGAGATCCGGCTGAACGGCAGGCCGCTGGCGATCACCATGCGCACGCCGGGCGACGACTTCGCACTGGCCGCCGGTTTCCTGGTCAGCGAGGGCGTGCTGGGCACGGCCTCCGAGCTGCGCAACATCGTGTACTGCGCGGGCGCGACGGCCGACGGCGCCAACACCTACAACGTGGTGGACGTGCAGACCGCGCCGGGCGTGACCGTCCCGGACATCACCCTGGAGCGCAACGTCTACACCACCTCCTCCTGCGGCCTGTGCGGCAAGGCGAGCCTGGACGCGGTCCGCACCACGGCCCGCTGGCCGCTCGCCGACACTCCCCCGCTGCGCCTGACCACCGAGCTGCTGGCCCGGCTGCCCGAGCGGCTGCGCGCGGCCCAGCGGGTCTTCGACCGGACCGGCGGGCTGCACGCTGCGGGCCTGTTCAGCGAGGACGGCGAACTGCTGGACCTGCGGGAGGACGTCGGCCGGCACAACGCGGTGGACAAGCTGGTCGGCCGGGCGCTGCAGGCGGGGGACCTGCCGCTGTCCCGTACGGTGCTGGTGGTCTCCGGGCGGGCCTCCTTCGAGCTGGCGCAGAAGGCCATGATGGCGGGCATCCCGGTTCTGGCTGCCGTCTCCGCCCCGTCGTCCCTGGCCGTCGACCTGGCCGTGGAGGCCGGCATGACCCTGGTGGGCTTTCTGCGCGGCGCCTCCATGAACATCTACGCGGGCGAGCACCGCATCGCCCTGCCCGCGCCGGCCGGCCGCCCCTGACGCACCTGAGGCCTCAGGCCGGCCATCCTTGACACCTCCCGACCGCGGCTGACGCCTCGGGCCGGCCACCCCTGACGCCTCCCGACCACGGCTGACGCCTCGGGCCGGCCACCCCTGACACCTCCCGACCACGGCTGACGCCTCGGGCCGGCCACCCCCGACGCCCGCTGGGCCACGGCTGACGGCCCCTCGGGCACCGTGCGCACCCGGTGCCCCATGGACCGGCGCCGGTGCGCCCACTAACGTCGCGGAGCGTGTCCGACGACGTGGTCCGAGTGCGGCAGCGGACGGGGACCGGGATCGGCCTGGTGCTGGCCCTGATCCTCGGTGCCGTGCTGGTCAGCGGGCTGCCCGAGGACGACGGGCGGCCGGACGGCGACGGGGACTGCGCACCGCGCACGGTCGCCTCCTGGACCGCCGACGACGGCCTCACGGGCGAGTTCGCCCGCTACGGAGACGATGCCGCCCGCGCCGACGACTGGACCGGCGGCGACGGCACCCACTCCGTGCGGCTGCCCGACGGCCGGCTGCTGTGGCTGTTCTCCGACACCTACCTGGGCCGGGTGCACCGCCCGCCCAACCCGGTCGGCGAGGCCTACGCCTGGCGCGACACCACCGCCCCGCTGGTGCGCAACTCGGGTGTGCTGATGCGCGACGGGCGTCTCGAGGGCACCCTGCCCGCCCCGCTCTTCCCCGATCCGGCGCCGGACCAGTGGCGCTGGCCGGTCGCCGCCCGGGTCGAGCCCCGCTCCCCCGGCTCCGACGACCAGGTCGTGCGGGTCCTGCTGTGGGTGCGCACGGCGGGGCAGGATCCGTGGGTGTACGGCGTGCCCACCGCCACCGAGGTCGCCACGCTCTCCCTGCCGGACCTGCGTGTGGAGTCGATCGTGAAGGTGCTCGGGCAGGAGCAGGTGGCGGACTTCTCGCGGCGGGTGCTGTTCGGCACCACCCTCCTCGAGAAGGACGGCTGGACGTACGTCTTCGGCGGCGACGACGGCAGGCCCGCGGCCCGGCCCGCCTCCCACGCCTATGTGGCCCGGGTGCCGGAGGGCCGTCTGGCCGACCCGTCAGCCTGGGAGTACTGGAACGGCCCGGCCTGGCAGAGCCGTGCCCGCCCGCGCCCGGTGCTCGGCGACGGCCGGCGCACCGGCGTGGGCAGCGCCTTCTCGGTGGTGCGCGACGACGGCACCTATGTGCTGTTCACCATGGCCGCGGGCGCCAAGGGGCTGACCACGGTGGCCTCGTACTGGGCCTGCTCCCCGACCGGGCCCTGGCACGGGCCGTCCGCGGAGTTCGCCCCCGCGCTGCCGCAGCAGGGCACGGCCGCCTACAACCCGCAGACACATCCGGAGCTCGGCGGCGACGGGCGCCTGGTCCTCAGCTACGACGTGAACTGGCTGGAGTCGGCCGGCGCGGCGGTGATGCTCAGCCGGAACGTGTCGCTGTACCGGCCCCGCTTCGTGACGATCCGCCTCGGCGCGGACCGGTGAGTGCGGGGGCCGGGCCGGTCTCGGAGCCGGTCTCGGAGCCGGTCCGGGAGCCGGTCCGGGAGCCAGTCTCGGAGACCTCTCCCTCCGGTACCGGATCGTGCGAGCGGCGGCGGGCGATCACCGCGCACACCATCAGCTGCATCTGGTGGAACAGCATCAGCGGCAGCACCGCCATCGAGGCGTGCGCACCGAACAGCACGCTCGCCATGGGCAGCCCGGCCGCCAGCGACTTCTTGGAGCCCGCGAACTGGATCGCGATGCGGTCCGCGCGCCCGAAGCCGAGCGCCTTGGCGCCGTACCAGCTCAGCAGCAGCATCACGGTGAGCAGCGCCGCCTCCACGGCGAGCAGGGCGCCGAGCCGCGCGGCCCCCACCTGGTGCCAGATGCCCTGCACCATGCCCGCGCTGAACGCCGTGTAGACGACCAGCAGGATGGCGCCCCGGTCGGCCAGGCCCAGTGCCCTGCGGTGCCGGGTGAGGAAGGGGCCGAGCCGGCGGCGCAGCAGCTGCCCGGCGAGGAACGGCACCAGCAGCTGGGCCACGATCCTCACCACCGAGTCGGCGGAGACACCGCCCCCGCTGCCGCCGAGCAGCAGCGCCGCCAGCAGCGGGGTGAGGACGAGGCCGGCGAGCGAGGAGAAGGAGCCCGCACAGATCGCGGCGGGCACATTGCCGCGGGCCATCGAGGTGAAGGCGATCGACGACTGGATGGTGGACGGGACCAGGGTGAGGAACAGCAGGCCCCGGTACAGCGGCTCGGTCAGCAGGAACGGGACCAGCCCGCGGGCCGCCAGCCCGAGCAGCGGGAAGACCACGAAGGTGCAGGCCAGCACGGTGACATGCAGGCGCCAGTGCTTCAGCCCGTCGAGCGCCTCCCGGGTGGAGAGCCGGGCGCCGTAGAGGAAGAACAGCAGGGCGACGGCGGCGGTGGAGGCACCGGAGGCGATCTCCGCGCCGGTGCCGCGGGCCGGCAGCAGCGCGGCGAGGCCCACCGTGGCGAGCAGGAGCAGGATGTACGGGTCCAGCGGTGTCCGGCTGGTCAGGGTCCGTATCCGGCTGGGCAGACGCAGGCGTGTCACGGTGCTCCACTTGCTCAGTTCCTGTTGCGGTCGCTCGTCCCCCTGTTCCCTCGCGGGCGCTTCTCGGGGGTACATGCCCCATGGTGATCGTCCCGCGGGCGATCGGGAAACCCGTACACCGCTCTCACTGTCATCACGGATCGCGATGAGCGGCGTACCGTGGCCCCATGTACGACCCCACGCACCTGCGCACCTTCCTCTCCGTGGCGCAGACGCTGAGCTTCACGCAGGCCGCCCGGCGGCTGGGGCTGCGGCAGTCGACGGTGAGCCAGCATGTGCGGCGGCTGGAGGACGCGACGGGCCGGCAGCTGTTCGCCCGGGACACGCACTCGGTGGAGCTGACCGAGGACGGCGAGGCGATGCTGGGCTTCGCGCGGCGGATCCTGGAGGTGCACGAGCAGGCGGCGCAGTTCTTCGGCGGCACCCGGCTGCGCGGCCGGCTCCGCTTCGGCGCCTCGGAGGACTTCGTGCTGACCAGGCTGCCGGAGATCCTGCAGCGCTTCCGGCGCGAGCACCCGGAGGTCGATCTGGAGCTGACGGTCGAGCTGTCGGGCATCCTGCACCAGCGGCTGGCCGAGGGCCGGCTGGATCTGGTGCTGGCCAAGCGGCGGCCGGAGGATCCGCACGGCGAGCTGGTGTGGCACGACGAGCTGGTGTGGATCGGCGCGCCGGGGCTGCGTCTGGACCCGGACCGGCCCGTGCCGCTGATCGTCTACCCGCCGCCGGGCATCACCCGCGAGCTGGCGCTGCGGGCGCTTCAGCGGCAGGGCCGCCCGTGGCGCATCGTGTGCACCAGCGGCAGCCTGAACGGTCTGCTGGCGGCGGCCCGCGCGGGGCTCGGCGTCATGGTGCACTCCCGGGGACTGGTGCCGCCGGGCCTGGTGCGGGTGCCGGAGCGGGCGGGGCTGCCCGAGCCGGGGCAGGTGGACTTCGTGGTGACGTACGGCCGGGGCCGTCCCTCGGCGCGGGAGGCGGCCCGCGCGCTGGCGGAGGCGATCCTCGCGGGCGGCGACCGGCTGCACCGCGGCGGGCCGTGATGAGGCGTGTTCCCCCCGTTCCGGCGCATCCACGGTCGTACAGATTCGGTGGAGATTACGGCACCGAAACTTACTCAACCGTCAGGAATCTGTCCGACCCTTCCCCATGTGAGCGCATTTTCCAGGGCTGACCAGCGCGTACAAGAGCCGTGCTCAATTTTCCACCCCCTCCCGCGCCTGTGCGGTGTGAGGTAGCTTTCACCGCCTGCGGGGGGTCGTGGAGAAGGAAGCGCTGAGACGGGGAGCGGGGATTGCGCGAGTTCGAGAACCCTCCGCCTGCGTCGGCACCTCTCGTGGGCGGACTGGCCGACATGATCTTCCAGTACGCCGAGGAGGACCCGACACGCGTCGCGCTCGGCCGCAAGGACGAATCCGGGCAGTGGCGGGATGTGACCAGCGCCGAGTTCCGTGACGAGGTGCTCGCCCTCGCCAAGGGGCTGATCGCCCGCGGGGTGCGCTTCGGCGACCGGGTCGCGATCATGTCGCGCACGCGCTACGAGTGGACGCTGTTCGACTTCGCCCTGTGGACGATCGGCGCGCAGGTCGTGCCGGTGTATCCGACGTCGTCGGCGGAGCAGTGCTTCTGGATGCTGTACGACTCGGAGGTCACCGCCGCGATCGTGGAGCACGAGGACCACGCGATGACCATCGCCACGGTCATCGACCGGCTGCCGCAGCTGCGCCAGCTGTGGCAGCTGGACGCGGGCGCGGTGCAGGAGCTGTACGACGCGGGCGCGCACATCGACGACGAGATCGTGCACCGGCACCGCAGGGCGGTCACCCCCGACTCGGTGGCGACGATCATCTACACCTCCGGTACCACGGGCCGTCCCAAGGGCTGTGTGCTCTCCCACGGCAACTTCATGCACGAGGCGGAGACCGTCATCGAGGGCTGGGAGCCGGTCTTCCACTCCAAGAAGGGTGACGAGGCCTCGACGCTGCTTTTCCTGCCGCTCGCGCACGTGTTCGGCCGGATGGTGGAGGTGGCGGCGATGCGCGGCCGGGTCAAGTTCGGGCACCAGCCGCAGCTGAACGCCGCCGCGCTGCTGCCGGACCTGGCGGCGTTCCGGCCGACGTTCATCCTGGCGGTGCCGTACATCTTCGAGAAGGTGTTCAACGCCGCCCGCCGCAAGGCGGAGCGCGAGGGCAAGGCCGGGCCGTTCGAGAAGGCCGTCGAGGTGGCGGTGAAGTACGCGGACGCCGTGGAGGCGAAGGCGTGGGGCATCGGACCGGGGCCCTCGGCCGGGCTGCGGATGCAGCACCAGCTCTTCGACAAGCTCGTGTACAGCAAGGTGCGCGCGGCGATGGGCGGGCGGATCCGCAGCGCCATGTCGGGCGGCTCGGCCATGGACCGGCGGCTCGGCCTGTTCTTCGCCGGTGCGGGCGTGCAGATCTACGAGGGCTACGGCCTGACCGAGTCCACCGCCGCCGCCACCGCCAACCCGCCCGGGCGCACCCGGTACGGCACGGTCGGCCCGCCGATTCCGGGCGTCACCGTGCACATCGCGGACGACGGGGAGATCTGGCTGCACGGTGCCACCGTTTTCCAGGGCTATCTGAACAACCCGAAGGCCACCGACGAGGCCCTGCACGACGGCTGGATGGCCACCGGTGACCTGGGCTCCCTCGACGAGGACGGCTATCTGACCATCACCGGCCGCAAGAAGGAGATCCTGGTCACCTCCGGCGGCAAGAGCGTCTCGCCGGGGCTGCTGGAGGAGCGGGTGCGCGACCATCCGCTGGTCAACCAGTGCATCGTCGTCGGCAACGACCGCCCGTACGTCGCCGCGCTGGTCACCCTGGACCCGGAGGCCGTGGAGCACTGGCTCGCGATGCGCGGCAAGCCCCAGCTGCCGCCGGCCCAGCTGGTCAACGACCCGGACCTGGAGACCGAGGTGCGGCGCGCGGTGGTCGCCGCCAACACGCTGGTGTCGCAGGCCGAGTCGATCCGCACCTTCCGGATCCTGGCGCAGCCGTTCACCGAGGAGCACGGGCTGCTCACCCCGTCGCTGAAGCTGAAGCGCAAGGCGATCGAGAAGGCCTACGCGGCAGAGGTCGAGGCCCTGTACCGGACGTGAACACGATGCGCCCCGGCCGCGCAGTCACCTTCCGTCCGGACGCGCGTCACGTCCCTCACCAGACGCGAGTCGGCCGATCAGGAATGCACGACGAGCAGTGATCGTTGACCATGGAGGTATCAGACCGACCACTCCTGTCGACGAGACGAAGGATCGTAAGCCCGTGACCAAGGTCCCCGCGATCACCCTGAACAACGGCGTCGAGATGCCCCAGCTCGGCTTCGGCGTCTGGCAGGTGCCGGACGCCGAGGCGGAGACGGCCGTCACGCAGGCCCTTCAGGCCGGCTACCGCAGCATCGACACGGCGGCCGCGTACGAGAACGAGGAGGGCACCGGCAGGGCCATCGCGAAGTCGGGCATCCCGCGCGAGGAGCTGTTCGTCACCACGAAGCTCTGGAACACCGACCAGGGGTACGACAGTACGCTGCGCGCCTTCGACACCTCCCTGTCCAAGCTGGGCCTCGAATACCTGGACCTGTACCTCATCCACTGGCCGACGCCGGCCCGGGACAAGTACGTCGACACCTACAAGGCGTTCGAGAAGCTGCTCGCCGACGGGCGGGTCCGCGCCATCGGCGTGTCGAACTTCCTGCCCGAGCACCTGGAGCGGCTGATCTCCGAGACCTCAGTGGTCCCCGCGGTCAACCAGATCGAGCTCCACCCGCATCTGCAGCAGCACACCGCCCGCGAGTACCACGCGGAGCGGGGCATCGCCACCGAGGCCTGGTCGCCGCTGGGCCAGGGCAAGGGCCTGCTGGAGGTCCCGGCGATCGTGGCGATCGCGCAGAAGCACAACCGCACCCCGGCCCAGATCGTGCTGCGCTGGCACCTCCAGCTCGGCAACATCGCCATCCCGAAGTCGGTGACGCCGTCCCGCATCCGGGAGAACATCGACGTCTTCGACTTCAGCCTGGACGCCGAGGACCTGGCCGCCATCAGCGCCCTCGACGAGGACCGCCGCCTGGGCCCGGACCCGGCCCAGTTCAACATGGCCTGACGCGCGTCCTGAACAACCGTCAGCACGAAGCGCGGCGGCCTCCGTGAGGCACGAGGCCGCCGCACTCCTCCATCGCAGCCCGCACGTCCTCGAGGGGTGCTCCTCCGGTCAGACCGGGCGTACCGCCGTGTGCACGGTGTGGGCGGTGAGGAGGAAGACGTCGGGGCGGTGGTGGAGGCTTGCCTTGTCGTCGGGGTCGAGGAGGCGGTCGAGGGTGGTGCGGTCGTCGGGGTCGAGGCGGTCGGCGAAGGTCTCGCGGGCGCGGGTGAGCATGTCGACGGCGTAGGCGCGGGCGCGGTCGGGGGCCGGGGCGGGGAGGTCGAGGAGGAAGGAGCGGGTGCGGGTGTGGTGGAGGCCCGCGGCGGTGAGCAGGGCCGGCCAGTGCTCGCTGGTGGCGACCGAGCCGGGCAGGTCGGCGCGCATCTGGGCGAACCACTCCTCCTGCAGCACGTCGAGGCGGGCCTGGAGGCCGGGGCGGCCGAAGCCGAGGTCGCGCGGGAGGAAGCGGGTGGGCAGGCCGCCCTCCATCACGGCCAGGGTGCCGCCGGGGGCGAGCCGGGAGGCGAGCGTGGTCAGGGCGGCCTGCTGGTCGCCGAGGTGGTGCACGCTGCGGCTGGCCCAGAGGAGGTCTGCGGGGTACTCCAAGTCGTCGAGGACGCCGGGGAGTTCGCCGGTGAGGGTGGAGAAGCGGTCGGCCACGCACCGGTCGGCGGCGCGGGCCCGGGCGCGTTCCAGGAGCGGTTCGGAGCCGTCGACGGCCACGATGCGTGCGCCGGGGAAGGTGTCGGCGAACAGGCAGGAGATGACGCCGGGGCCGCTGCCCGCGTCCACCACGAGTCCGGGTTCGGTGACCTCCTTGGCCAGCCAGCCGAGGACACGCTCGTACAGCGGGGTGAACAGTTCCGCCTGTGCTTCGAGGTGGTCGGCCATCTCGGCCCAGTCGATGTCCGTGTGGTCGTGCGCGTGCGCGGACGGGGGTGTGTGCTTGTCGCCGTGGTCGTGGTGGTGGTGCGCCATGGTGTCAGTCAGCCTCTCCGCTCGGGTGCGGACAGAGTGCGCCGACGCTCCGGACGGGGCAAATGAAGTTGCCGGTTGTGCAAAGGCGGGGGGGTGGGGCGTCGGGGGTCATCGTGGGTGCGGGAGCGTGGGGCGGGGTGGAGGCTTGCGGAAGGCCCGGAGGGTGAAGACCGGGTCGGGGCGGGGGCGGTCCTGGTCGGGGAGTGCGGCCAGGCGGGAGGCCATGCGGTCGGCCAGCGGGCTGTCGGGCGGGATGGTGACGAACCAGCCGCGGCGCAGGTCGGCGAGGGTGCGGCGGGGGCTGCGGCCCTGGCCGTGGCCGCGGAAGCGCGCCTGGCCTGCCGGGACCAGGCCGTGGCGGGCGGCGCAGGCCTCGACGTCCGCGGCGGCGTCGCGGACGGGGCTGCGCGGGCGGGCGGCGAGGACGGCGTCGATGTCGCTGCCGACGTTGTGGGCGGCGGCCTTGTCGACGGTGGTGACGTAGACGCCGCCGGGGCGCAGCACGCGGGCGCACTCGGCGAGGACGGCCTCGGCCTCGTCGGGTCCGTTCAGCAGATGCAGCAGCCAGACGGTGACCACGGCGTCGAAGCGGGCGTCGGCGAACGGCAGCCGGCGGGTGTCGGCGCGGACGATCCGGCCGGGCAGCCGGGTGGCGGCCAGACGGGTCATGGCGGAGGCGAGGTCGACGCCGGTCACCGCCAGGCCGGGGCGGGCGGCGGCGAAGCGGCGGGTGACCAGCCCGGTGCCGCAGGCCGCGTCGAGCAGGGTGCGGGCCTGTCCGGGGATCAGTCCGAGCACGGCGTCGGCGGCGGCCGCCGCACGTGGTTCGCCACCGCGGAGGTCGTCGTAGTGCCGGGCCTCCTCCTCGTAGTCGAGCACGTGTCTCAGTGTGCCCCGTGGCCGGGGGCCAGGTCCTCCACCCTGCGGGCGAGCTCGAAGTCCTTCTCGGTGACGGCTCCGCCCACGCTGTGGGTGTTCACGGACAGGGCCACGGTGTTGTAGCCGAGGGTGAGGTCGGAGTGGTGGCCGAGTTCCTCCTGCACCTGGGCGATGTGGACGACCATCGCCGTGGCCGCGAAGTGCGAGCCGAGACGGTAGGAGCGGGTGAGGCGGTCTCCGTCGAGCGACCAGCCGGGCAGCTCGGCCAGCCGGTCCTCGATCTCCTTGTGCGGCAGCGGTTCGACGGGCATGGAGTGCGCTCCTTCGCCGGTGGGGGGGTGGTTCAGCGGTCCTTCGGACGCCTCGGGAGGCAAAGGGACTCGTTACTCAGCGTGCCACAGCATGTCGTCTGCGGCTCCCGGTCGGCGGAGAACGGGGCCATGTGTCGAGGAGGTCACCCATTGCCAGAGGGTGCGGGCAGCGGGTGCGGATGCCCGGTCGCCCGGTTCCCGGTTACGGTCGGCGGCATGAGCAGTGCGACGTCGGACGCCGCCTCCGCGGCCGGGGGTGCGGGCCCGCTGCTGCGTGCCTGGCGGGAGCAGCGGCGGGTGAGCCAGCTGGAGCTGGCGCTGCGCGCGGGTTCCTCCGCCCGGCACATCAGCTTCATCGAGACGGGGCGTTCCCGGCCCAGCGAGGAGATGGTGCTGCGGCTCGCCGAGCATCTGGACGTGCCGGTGCGGGAGCGCAACGCGCTGCTGGTGGCGGCCGGTTACGCGCCCCGGTATCCGCACACCCCGCTGGACGACCCGGCGCTGGACGCGCTGCGGGCGGGCATCGAGCGGCTGATCGGGGGCTACGAGCCGTTTCCCGCACTGGTGGTGGACGCCCTGTTCGACGTGGTGGCGGCCAACCGCGGGGTGACGGCGCTGCTGGAGGGGATTCCTCAGTCGCTGCTGGCGCCGCCGCTGAACGCGCTGCGGCTCACGCTGCACCCGCAGGGGCTCGCCCCGCGCATCCGGAATCTGCGGCAGTGGCGCGGGCATCTGCTGCAGCGCATCGAGCACCAGATCGCGCTGCGCCGTTCGGAGCAGCTGCGGGCGCTGTACGAGGAGGTGGCCGCGTATCCCGTGCCGGAGACCGGTTCGGAGGCGCAGGAGGAGACGGACGACGCGGCGGCGTACTTCGCGCTGCCGATGCTGCTCGAGCATCAGGGGCGGACGCTGTCCTTCGTCTCCTCGATCTCCACCTTCAACATGCCCATGGACGTGACCGTCGCCGAGCTGGCCGTGGAGACGCTGCTCCCGGCCGACCCGGCGACGGCCAAGTACCTGCAGAACTGGCTGAGTTGAGTCAGCAGTCAGCCCCGGTCGGACTGCCGCGCCTTCAGCGCCATGTGCTGCAGCAGGGCGAAGCCGGCCACGACGAGCGCCTGGAGCACGGTCCACACCGCGCCCGCCGCGCTCGGCGAGAGCCACAGCGCGAGCGCGGCCAGACTCACCGCCGACCAGGCGAGGTTGGCCTCGACGACGGCCCGCACGCCGAGGGCCGGCGGGTGCGGGCGGGCGGCGAGCAGACCGACTCCGGCCGCGTAGCCGAGGAGGAACGCACCGAGCCCGAGCAGGAGTGTCGAGTCCACGCCGAGGAAGCGCCCGAGCGGTCCGGAGAGCGCGAGGTAGGCGAGTGCGTTGGCGCCGGTGACGACGGCGTCGAGGGCGAGGATGCGGCGCAGCACGGCCTGCGGGTCGGTGGTCCGGGCGAGCGCGGCGGGCTGAGTCGCGGACATGATGAATCACCCTCCGTCGGGATCGGTTGGTCGGCGGGATGCGGGCGGTGCGGTCCCGGAGCGGAGTGCGCCGCCCCGGGACCGTCCGGCTCCACGATCCCGGTGGGTGGGGCCGGCGTCGATTACCTCCGGAGTAATGCCGCACGGAGGGCACTTCCCTCGTGCCGATCGGCGGCGGGGGCCGTCGCACCGCGGAACGAGGGGGCGTGGTGACCCGTGCGCACAGCGTGAGAGTGTGGGGGCGGCGTGACAGACTGATCGCGGAGCACGGCGCGTTGGGAGGCCGGGTGTGAGCGAGCGGCGGGCCGCACCCACCGTGGGGCAGGTGGTGCTCGGCAGACGGCTGCAGGAACTGCGGGAGGCCGCGGGTCTCGGACGGGACGAGGCGGCCAGGGTGCTGCGGGTGGCGCCCGCGACCGTCCGGCGCATGGAGACCGCCGAGGTCGCGTTGAAGATCCCGTATGTGCAGATCCTGCTGTCCGCCTACGGGGTGCCGGAGCCGGAGGCGACCGCGTTCATCGATCTGGTGGAGGAGGCCAACCGGCCGGGCTGGTGGCAGCGGTTCCACGATGTGCTGCCCGACTGGTTCAGCCTGTATGTGAGCCTGGAGGGCGCCGCCCGGATCATCCGCTCCTACGAGCCGCACTTCGTGCCGGGCCTGCTGCAGACCGAGGACTATGCGCGGGCGGTGCTGGAGGCCGGCACGATCGGGGCGGAGGGCCACGAGACGGTCGAGCGGCATGTGGCACTGCGCATGGAACGCCGCCGGCTGCTGGAGCGGGCGGACCCGCCGCATCTGTGGGTGGTCCTGGACGAGACAGTGCTGCGGCGCCCGGTGAGCGTCGACGGCCGGGTGATGCGCAAGCAGCTGGACGAGCTGCTGCGGTACTCCGAGCGGGACCGGATCACCGTGCAGATCGCGGAGTTCACCGACGGCCCGCATCCGGGGGCCTACGCGCCGTTCACGCTGTTCCGGTTCGCCGAACCGGAGTTGCCCGACATGGTGTTCACCGAGTACCTGACCGGCGCCCTGTATCTGGACTCCCGCACCGAGGTGTCGGCGCATCTCGAGGTGCTGGACCACATGACGGCGCGGGCGGCGTCCACGGAGCGCACCCGGGAGCTGCTGCGCGCCTGGCGTGACCGGTACTGACCGGTACTGACCGGTACTGACCGGTCCTGACCGGTACTGAGCCGTATCCGTGCAACCCGCGCAACTCGCGCAACCCCGCGCGGCGGAGCGCGTCTTGAGAGAAGAGCGATGCGATGACCAGGACAGGACGAGGAGAGGACAGCGTGTGACCGGATCCGACGCGATCAACGCCCCGATCGACACCAGCCGCCCGCACCCGGCCCGGGTCTACGACTGGTGGCTGGGCGGCAAGGACAACTACCCGGTGGACGAGGAACTCGCCCGCAGGATCCTCGCCGCGGACGGCACCGTGGTGCGCGGGGCGCGCGCCAACCGCCGTTTCATGCACCGGGCGACCAGAACAGTCGCCGAGGCGGGGATACGGCAGTTCCTGGACATCGGCACCGGCATCCCCACCGAGCCGAATCTGCACCAGGTGGCGCAGCGGGTCGCGCCCGAGTCGCGGGTGGTGTACGCGGACAACGACCCGATCGTGCTGCGGCACGCCCAGGCCCTGCTGCACGGCACTCCGGAGGGCGTCACGGCGTATGTGCACTCCGATGTGCGGGACCCGGACAGGCTGCTGGGCGAGGCGGAGAAGACCCTGGACTTCGGGCAGCCGGTGGCGCTGTCGCTGGTCGCGCTGACCCACTACCTGGACGACGCGCCCGACGGCGACGACGTGTACGGCCTGCTGGAGCGTTACGTCGCCGCGCTCGCGCCCGGCAGCTATCTGATCCTGTCCCAGGTGACGGCGGATCTGAGCCCGGAGGCGGTCGGACAGGCGGCCGAGCACTTCCGGCGCAGCGGTACGCCGTTCCATCCGCGTTCGCTCGCCGAGTTCTCGCGGTTCTTCACCGGCCTGGAGCTGCTGGGGCCGGGGGTGATCCCGGTGCACGGCTGGCGTCCGGAGGCGGAGGACGTGGCAGCGCAGGCGGAGGGCATCGTACCGGTGTACTCGGGGGTGGCCCGCAAGCCGTGACGGCGGGGGCGTGGGACGGGCGGCCGGCGCGGGTGCGAGCTGGGCGGCCGGCGCCGGTGCGAGCCGTGCGGCCTACGCCGCTCTGAGCCGGCCGGTTCAGGCCGCCGTGGATCGGGTGTTCAGGCCGCCCCGCCCTTGCGGTCCTCGCTCTGGCCGGAGTTGTCCTCGTCGACGATCTCCGCGTCGACGACGCTCTCCTCGTCCTGCGGCGCGTCGTGCGGCGCGTCCTGCGCCCCGCCGCCCGGACCGGCGCCCTCGGCGGAGGACGGCTGGGCCTGGGCGTACATGGCCTGGCCCATCTTCTGGCTGACGGCGGCCAGCCGGTCGGCCGCGGCGCGCAGGGCTGCGGTGTCCCCCTGCTGTTCGAGCTGCTGCTTGAGCTCGGACACGGCGTTCTCGACCTCCGACTTGGTGTCGGAGGGCACCTTGTCGCCGTTTTCGCGCAGGAACTTCTCGGTCTGGTAGACGAGTTGCTCGGCCTGGTTGCGGGTCTCGGCGGCCTCGCGGCGCTTGCGGTCCTCCTCGGCGTACTGCTCGGCGTCCCGCATCATGCGGTCGATCTCGTCCTTGGGCAGGGCGGAGCCGCCGGTGACGGTCATCTTCTGCTCGCGGCCGGTGGCCAGGTCCTTGGCGGAGACGTGCATGATGCCGTTGGCGTCGATGTCGAAGGCCACCTCGATCTGCGGGACGCCGCGCGGGGCGGGCGGCAGTCCGGTGAGGTCGAAGACGCCGAGCTTCTTGTTGTAGGCGGCGATCTCTCGTTCGCCCTGGTAGACCTGGATGCCGACCGAGGGCTGGTTGTCGGTGGCGGTGGTGAAGATCTCCGAACGGCGGGTGGGGATCGTGGTGTTGCGCTCGATCAGCTTGGTCATGATGCCGCCCTTGGTCTCGATGCCGAGGGACAGCGGGGTGACGTCGAGCAGCAGTACGTCCTTGACGTCGCCGCGGATGACGCCGGCCTGGAGGGCCGCGCCGACGGCGACGACCTCGTCGGGATTGACGCCCTTGTGCGGGTCCTTGCCGGTGAGTTCGCGCACCAGGTCGGTGACGGCGGGCATGCGCGTCGAGCCGCCGACCAGGATGACGTGGTCGATCGCGGAGAGCTTCACCCCGGCGTCCTTGACCGCCTGGTGGAAGGGTGTCTTGCAGCGTTCCAGGAGGTCCTCGGTGAGTTCCTGGAACTGGGCGCGGGTGAGCTTCTCGTCCAGGTGCAGCGGGCCCTCGGCGGAGGCGGTGATGTAGGGCAGGTTGATGGTGGTCTCGGAGGAGGAGGACAGTTCGATCTTGGCCTTCTCCGCGGCCTCGCGGAGGCGCTGCACGGCCATCTTGTCCTGGTTGAGGTCGATGCCGTACTGGCCCTTGAAGCGCTTGGCGAGGTACTCGACGACGCGCTGGTCCCAGTCGTCGCCGCCGAGGTGGGTGTCGCCGTTGGTGGCCTTGACCTCGATGACGCCCTCGCCGATGTCGAGGAGGGAGACGTCGAAGGTGCCGCCGCCGAGGTCGAAGACGAGGACGGTGTGGTCGTTCTCCTTGTCCAGGCCGTAGGCGAGCGCGGCCGCGGTGGGTTCGTTGATGATCCGCAGGACGTTCAGGCCGGCGATCTCCCCGGCCTCCTTGGTCGCCTGCCGCTGGGTGTCGTCGAAGTACGCCGGGACGGTGATCACGGCGTCGGTGACGTCCTCGCCGAGGTAGGACTCGGCGTCCCGTTTGAGCTTCTGCAGAACGCGGGCGGAGATCTCCTGTGCGGTGTACCGCCTGCCGTCGATGTCCCCGTGCTCGGGGAACCGCCAGTCGCGGTCGCCCATGTGGCGTTTGACGGAGCGGGCGGTGCGCTCGACGTTGGTGACGGCCTGCCGCTTGGCGACCTCGCCCACCAGCACCTCGCCGTTCTTGGCGAACGCCACCACCGAGGGCGTGGTCCGGGCGCCCTCCGCGTTGGCGATCACGGTGGGCTCGCCGCCCTCGAGCACCGCGACCACCGAGTTGGTGGTCCCCAGGTCGATCCCGACCGCGCGTCCCATCGCCGTCCCCTTCCGCCGGGGCACATCTCCGGACTTCCAGCCCAAAACTTGAGCGGCCTGTTGTCAATAGCTTGAGTGGACGCTTGTCAGCCTGTGGGTGTGCGGGTGTGGGCGCGGAGCTGGAGTGCGCGCCGGGGGCGGTCGGTGATCAGCACGTCCACGCGGGGATCGGCGAGGAAGGTGCGCATCAGGGGGTCGTCGTTGACCGTCCACACCATGGTGAACAGCCCGTGCCGGGCGGCCTCGCGCAGCACGCCGGCCCGGGCCAGCCGGTGGTGCACGGCGATCCCGTCGGCGCCGCAGGCGCGCACCCGGCGCAGGGGCCGCAGCTCGCCGAGGCGGGTGGCCAGGAGGCGGCCGCGCGGGACGTCCCTGCGGTCGCGGCCGAGGGAGAGCATCGTGCGCACGCCGGGGAAGGCTGCGGTGATCGCGGCGACGGAGCGGTCCTCCAGGGTGGTGGCGACGAATCCGTCCGGGCCGAGCAGGGCGACGGCGCGGTCGATCAGCTCCCGCTCGTGGCCGGTCTCCTTGAGGTCGAGGTGGGCCAGGAGCCGTCCGGCGATCAGCTGCAGGATCTCCTCCACCACCGGTACCGGCCGCCCGGCGCGGGCGCACAGCTCCGCGTGGGTGAGCGTGGACAGCAGCGGCCCGTCGCCGCCCACGCGGGCGTCGTGGTGGACCACGAAGATGCCGTCCGCGGTGCGGCGGACGTCCAGCTCGGCGTAGTCGGCGCCGGCGGCGACGGCGTCCTCGTAGGCCTCGCGGGTCGCCGGCGCGGTGCGCTCGGAGCCGCCCTGGTGGGCGGAGACGGCGGGCCCGGAGGACGGCCGCAGCCGCAGGGCCTCTGCTTCCGGTGGCCGCACGGCCACTCCTTCCCCTGGGCGCGCCGCAGACCGCCTCTGCGCGGGGCGGTCTGCGGGGTTCGGCAGGTCGGGCGGGTCAGGCGAGCTTCGCCGTGAGGGTGATGTCGGTGCCCGTCAGCGCCTGGCTCACCGGGCAGTTGACCTTGGCCTCCTCGGCGGCCGAGAGGAACGCGGCCTCGTCCATGCCGGGGACGGTGCCCTCGACGGTGAGGTGGATGGCGGTGATGCCCTCGCCCGGTACGAAGGTGACGTCGGCGGAGGTCACGAGGCGGGTGGGCGGGGTGCCGGCCTTGTCGAGGATGTTGGAGAAGGCCATGCAGTAGCAGCTGGAGTGCGCGGCCGCGATCAGCTCCTCGGGGCTGGTCTTCCCGTTGGCCTCCTCGGCCCGCGACGCCCAGGTGACCGGCTGGTCGCCGATGCTGCCGGAGGAGTCGAAGGTGACGACCCCGCTGCCCTGGAACAGGTTGCCTTCCCAAACGGTGTGTGCGGAGCGCGTGGCTGCCATGACGCTTCCTTTCGCGAGATGTCCTGCCGTGTGTCCCGGCGGTGCCCGGGGCCGGGAGTCCCGCCGCGGCGGGTTCCCGCACCCATCCGATCACACTCCGGCTCAGCTCACCCGGAAGACGGGCCCCTTCCCGGTGAACGGCAGCCGTGCGCCGCGCGGGATCAGGTAGGCGTGCTCGCGCCGCACCCGCAGGACGTCGCAGTAGCCGTCGGTGATGACCAGGACCGGCGCGGTGGGCGGGAAGTCCTCGGCGCGCTGCAGCAGGTCGATGCCGGACTGCAGCACGGTGCCGCCGCGGCCGTGCACCCGTACCCGGCCGGCGATCTCGGTGACCGGCAGATACCCGGCGTCGTGCGGGGCGGCGCACCGGCCGGACGGTGGCGAGACCGAGCAGCAGCTCGGGGACACGGGAGGGAGTGACGGTGACGGCAGCCTGCACGCACGTGCTCCTGGTCGGCGGAAGAGGCGGGTGAGTCCGGAAGCAACCTGAAGAATCTGAAGGAAGGGGCGCGCGCGGCGCCCGATGCCACCAGTCTGGGCGGCGGCGATCTCGGCCGCAGCCGAATTTCCCGCCGCCGGCAGCCGGGATTCCCGCCACCGGCAGCCGGGATTCCCGCGGCGGGCAGCCGGGCTTCCCGCCGCCACAGCCGGGATTCCCCGCCGCAGCAGCCGGATTCCGGCCGTCGCAGCAGCCGGATTCCGGCCGTCGCAGCCGCACCTTCCGCCGCTTCCGGCCGCGGGGAAGCGCCCCGGCGGCGGGTCAGGCCGCGCGCTCGCGGCGAGGTTCCTCGGGGGCGCGTGTCGAGCCGGACTCGTTCAGCCAGCGGCGCAGCACATGGTGAACCTGCTCCGCACCGACCAGTTCGGCGTCCTCGGCGACGGGCGGGGACAGCGCGAGCGGGGACAGCAGGAAGGCGCGCGACTGGGCGCCGCCGAGACCGCCGTGCGAGCCGATCTGCTCCTCGAAGGCCAGCACCTCGCCGTCGGCCGGATCGTAGGCCGAGTTGACCATGATGTCGGCGGTGTGCGGGAAGGTGTGGGTGCGGCGTACGGCATCGGCGGCGCCGGGGCCGAACGGGGCGAGCGGGCCGGGGTTGTCGTCGAGTTCGGCGAGCGGGATCTCGGCGCCGTGCGCCCCTAGGACGACGCCGCCGTGCCGTTCGCTGCGCACCAGCAGGAAGCCGATGCCGGGGTGGTTGGCGAGGGTGGGCAGCAGCGCGGGGTGCCGGGCGTCGATCTCCTCCTTGGTCATCCGGTGCGGCACGTCCGGGAAGGAGATCAGGCCCAGGTTCCCGGAGGCCAGCACGACGGGTTCCGAACCGCGCGTGGGGCGGTAATGCTCGGCGCCCTCCTCCACGGGCCTGCGCAGCGCCGCCCGCACGGCCGCGCGGGCTTCGGCTCCGCTGCGGGTGCGGCGCGCCCGGCGCGGCACCGGCAGGCCGCAGCCGGCCCTGACCAGGTCGCCCAGGGTGAGGCCGTAACGGGAGCGGAAGGTCTCGCCCGGGCTCTGCCCGTGGTCGGAGAGCACCACGATCCGGTACGGGCGCGGGGCGTGCTCGGCGACCTTCTCGATCAGGGCGAGGGCCCGGTCGAGGCGCTGCAGGACCTTCTCGGCGTCGCGGCTGGTCGGGCCCGAGTGGTGGGCCACCTCGTCGTAGGCGACCAGGTCGGCGTAGACGGCGGTGCGGCCGGCCAGCAGGTCGCCCATCACGGCGGCGACGACCACGTCCCGTTCCACGACGGTGGCGAAGGCCCGCACGAAGGGGTACAGGCCGCCGCGGGACACGCGCGGGCGCTGCTTGGTGAACCGGGCGCGGGTGGACTGGACGATCTCGCGGCCCGCCTCGGCGACGAAGGACAGCGCGGTGCGGACGGCGTTGGCGGGGTCGGAGAAGTAGGCGAAGTAGCCGGCCCGGGAGCGGTTGAGCGGGCCGCGCCGGCGGGTGGCGATGGACAGCACCAGGGCCTGCTCCTCCGCGCCGCCGCTGAACAGGTTGCCGCGGCTGGCGCCGTCACCGGCGAGCAGCCCGGCGTGTCCGGTGCGCTCGATGGCGCGGGCCTGGAGCTCGGCGGCGCTGGTGGGGCGGTTGCAGACCATCACCTCGCGGCGCGCCTTCTCGTACCAGCGGAAGGCGGGCACGTCGAAGTTGCTGCCGTGCAGGATGCCGAGCTGGCTGGCGCCGGTCTGGCTGGACCAGTCGGTGCGCCAGCAGGTGAGCCGGTGCGTGGCCCTGCGGCCGCGCGCCCCGCCGTGACCACCCTCGCCGGCGCCCCCTCCGTCGTCGCGCTTGCCGTCCCCTCTGCCGGCGCTCTTGCCGTCTGCTCTGCCGCCGTCTGCTCTGCCGCCGTCCCTGCCGAGCCAGCGGGCGACGGTGGGCATCAGGCCCTTGCCGACGGCGTCCAGCAGCACGTCGTAGCCGACGCCGTCGAGCTGCAGGAAGAGGGTGCCGGGGGTGGACGGGCAGGGCGGCCCGGTGCGGTGTCTTCGGTGGGCGAGCCGGTACAGGCGGCGCCGGTAGGCGTCGTCGTCGCGGACGGCCAGGGCGGCGCCGGTGGCCGAGGCGACCGCGGACATCACGGCGGCGACCACCACCGCCGTCTGCGGGGCGGCGGAGCCGCGTTCGACCGGGTTGACCCACAGCGCGACCCACAGCAGGGCGCCGTTGAGGAAGAACACCAGCAGGCCGAGGACCAGCGCCGGGACGAGCAGCAGCAGGCGCACCAGCAGCGGCCACACCAGCGCGGACAGCAGACCGAAGGCGCCCGCGCCGAGCGCGGCGGTGACCGCGATGTCGGTGGCGCTGTCCCCGTCCGCCGAGCGCAGCCGGAAGTCGGGCAGGATCCCGGCGAGCACCAGCATGGTGAGCGTGGACACCGCCCACACGGTGATGCTCCGCCCGGTCTGACTGGCGATCCGCCGCCACCGCCCGCGGTCCACGCCGGCACACCTCCCCACCCGATTCGTCCTGGCCGGCCCCATTCACCTTGTCACAACGGCCGGACGTGCCCCCGCGTCCCCGGCTGCGTCCCGGAGACGACCCTGAGCCGTCCCCCACGCATCCCTGACGCGCCCCGGTCCCCTGACCTTTCCTGAGCCTTCCTTGGTCTCCCCCGACTCCCCTTGATCTCCCCCGAGTCCCCTGCGCTCCCCGTGCTCTCCCCGTGCTCCCCCTGCGTCCGCCTGATCCCCTGAGTCCCCTTGATCCCTGTGCCTCCCGGAGGCGGGGCGCGGCTCAGCAGCCGTCGTATCCCGCCGTCGGCATGGACAGCCGCCGGTGCACGCGGGCCTTCATCGCGGCGTCGTAGCAGGGTTCGGCGCGGCCCACCGTCTCCACGCGCACCCCGCGCCGGGCGCACTCCGCGGTGAACTCCTCCACCGACGACAGGGCGCTCTCCAGCACCCGCCGGCTGGGCGCGACGAACAGATCGGTGCCCGGCCGCACCCCCTCCCACAGGGCCCCGTGGTCGGGGCGCAGCCCGCGCACGAGAAGCTCCCGGGTGACGACATAGCCGCGTTCGGCGGCCCAGCGGGCGCACATGGCGTGCTGGCTGCGGGAGTCCACCAGGAAGGGGTCGGCGTCCAGCTCCTCCAGCGGCGTCAGACTCGCGATCGCCGTCACCCGCACCGGCCCCATGGCGCCCCCTCACCTCCGGTTTTCGCCGCCGACCCTACTCCTGCCCGTACGCTTCGGGGAGTCGCACGAAGGAGGCGAAGGGGTGCCGGTGGAGATCACCTGGTGGGGTCACGCCACGTGCACGCTCGAGGATTCGCACACCCGTGTCCTGACCGACCCCCTGTTCGCACGCCGGCTGGCGCACCTGCGGCGCAGGCGCGGCGCACTCCCTCCGCCCGACGCGCGCTACGCGGACGTCGCACTCGTCTCCCACCTGCACGCCGACCATCTCCATCTGGCCTCCCTGGCCCAGCTCGCGCCGGGCACACGCCTGCTCGTACCCCGGGGTGCGCCCCGTGCGGTGCCGGGACTGCGCCGGCTGACGCATCTGCGCGTGAGCGAGGTGGCGCCCGGCGATGTGACACAGGTCGGGCGGGTCGTGGTGCGGGCGGTTCCGGCCCGGCACGACGGGCGGCGACTGCCGCTGGGCCCGCACCGCTCCCCCGCCCTCGGCTATGTCGTCGAGGGCGAGGCGCGCACCTACTTCGCGGGTGACACGGGCCTGTTCGACACGATGGCCAAGGAGGTCGGGCCGGTCGACGTGGCGCTGCTGCCGGTGGGCGGCTGGGGGCCGTACCTCGGTGACGGGCATCTGGACGCGCGGCGGGCCGCCGAGGCGCTGGCGCTGCTGGGCGCGTCCCGCGCGGTGCCGGTGCACTACGGCACGTACTGGCCGATCGGGATGGACGCCGTGCGCCCGCACGAGTTCCACGCGCCGGGCGACGAGTTCGCGCGGCTGGCGGCCCGGCACGCTCCCGGAGCCGTGGTGCACCGGCTGCGGCACGGCGAGAGCGTGCGCCTGGAGGTCACTCGGTGATTCTGCCCGCCGCCCTGCTGCCGGCGACCGGTGCGCCGTGGCCCGCCGCTGCCGTGCTGGCCGCCGCACCGGCGACCGAGGCGCCCGAGGCGACCCAGCAGGCGATCGGCTATCCGTCGCTGTTCCTGCTGGTGCTGATCGGGGCGCTGGTGCCGGTGATCCCGACGGGTGCGCTGGTGAGTTCGGCGGCCGTGGTGGCGGTGCATCGGACGGCGCCGTTCTCGATGGCGCTGGTGTTCGTCACGGCCTCGCTGGCCGCGTTCCTCGGTGATGTGACGCTGTACTGGCTGGGGCGTCGCGGGATGGGATCGCGGAACGGCTCACGGTGGCTGGAGGCGATCCGGGCGCGTGCGCCGGAGGACCGGCTGGCCCAGGCGCAGGCGAGGCTGGCCGATCACGGGGTGACGGTGCTGGTGCTGTCCCGGCTGGTGCCGGCCGGCCGCCTCCCCGTGATGCTGGCCTGTCTGGTCGCCGAGTGGCCGCTGCGCCGCTTCGTCCGCGGCAATTTCCCCGCCTGTCTCGCCTGGACGGCGACGTATCAGCTGATCGGCGTGCTCGGCGGTTCCCTGTTCCCCGAGCCGTGGGAGGGTGTGGCGGCCGCGGTGGCGCTGACGCTGCTGATCAGCACGGCGCCGGGCGTGTGGCGCCGGCTGCGGCACCGCTGAACGGCCGGCCGCCCCGCGGCCCCGGTGGTCACTCCAGGACGCGCGAGGCTCCCACCGGCAGGTCCCACAGATGGTCGCGGGGCAGGCCCGCGGCCGCCCACGCGGCACGGACGCGGGTCAGGGGCTCCAGGACGGGCTCGGCGGAGAGGATGAACGTGCCCCAGTGCATGGGGGCCATGTGCCGGGCGCCCAGGTCCTGGAAGGCGCGCACCGCCTCCTCCGGGTCGCAGTGGACGTCCTTGAGCCACCAGCGGGGGTCGTAGGCGCCGATGGGCAGCAGGGCGAGGTCGATTCCGGGGTAGCGGCGGCCGATGCGGGAGAACCAGTGGCCGTAGCCGGTGTCGCCGGCGAAGTGGACGCGGGGGCCGTCCGGCGCGGTGATCACCCAGCCGCCCCACAGGGAGCGGCAGGTGTCGGTGAGGGTGCGCTTGGACCAGTGGTGCGCCGGGACGAAGTCGAAGCGCACGCCCCGCAGTTCGGCGGCCTCCCACCAGTCCAGCTCGGTGACGGTGGTGAAGCGGCGGCGGTGGAACCAGCGGGCGAGGCCGGCCGGCACGAACACCGGGGTGTCGCGGGGCAGCCGGCGCAGGGTGGGGGCGTCCAGGTGGTCGTAGTGGTTGTGGCTGATCACGACCGCGTCGATGCGGGGCAGCGCCTCCCACGCGACCCCGACCGGAGTCATCCGGGCCGGGGTGCCGAGGATGCGGCGGGACCACACCGGGTCGGTGAGGACGGTGAGCCCGCCGATCTGCAGCACCCAGCTGGCGTGTCCGGCCCAGGTGACGGCCAGGCCGCGGGCATCGACGCGGGGCAGCGGTCCCGGCTCGTAGGGCAGCCGGCGGATGTCGGCCAGCCCTTCCGGGCCGGGGCGTACGGCGCCCTCGCGGGCGAAGCGGGCGAAGGCCTTCAGGCCGGGCAGCGGGGCGGTGAGCCGGTCGTGGAAGGTGCGCGGCCACACGCGCCGTTCGGCGAGCGGGCGGGGTTCCGCGAGCGGCGGGTACGGGGACGCGACGGGGGACGGTGACACGGGAGAGGCCGGCATCGGGGAGCGGGCGCCCGGCCGGCCGGTTTCCGGCGTGCTGGTGCGGGTGGTGGTTGTCGGCTCGGACTGCTGCGTCATCGAGGAGGCTCCCATCGCTGAGCGTCGTCACGAAGTTCGTCGAAGACCGACTGCACGCGCTTCAACGCGCGTTGCACGTGTGGCAGTTCCAACAGTGCGGGCGCGCCGAGGGATTCCGCGCGGAGCTCGGCGGTGTCGCCCAGCAGGGGGGCGGTGCCGAGCCGCACGCGCGGGGCCTCGAGGTCGTCGCCGAAGCGGTGGCCGCCCGGCGCGGGCATGCCCAGCCGGACGGTGAGGAAGTCCTCCAGTTCCTGGGCGTCGCCGATGCCGCGGGCGGTCAGCGCGGGCGCCAGCGGCGTGAGGTCGACGTACAGGTGGCGGCCGCACTGCGGGGGCTGGACGAGGGCGCCGGTGGCGGCGATGACGTCGTGCGCCGCACGGGCCACCAGGGCGTGCAGGCGCACGGAGTCGGCGACGCGCCGGGCGACCGGCTCGGGTTCGGTCAGCGCGTATCCGGCCGCGGCGGTCACGGGCGCGGCCACCCGGGCGTCGAGCGCGGTGAGCGCGTCCAGCACCCGGGCGTGCAGCGCGGCCGCCTCCTCGCCGGCCGGGAAGCGGGCGATCGCGGCGGGCCAGCCGGGCGGCAGCAGGGCCCCGGAGAGGTCGGTGACGACGGTGACCTGCCCGGGCAGCATCTCGGCGGGGCTGAGCAGCACCGTGTCGTGCGGGGCGTGCACGGTGTCCCGCCAGGTCTCGTCGCTGACCGGGTGCAGTCCCTCGCCGACCGCGGCCTCCAGGGTCTCGTGCAGCAGTTCGGGGGCGGTGACGGTGGCGGTGGGGTCGTCGGCGACGGACAGCACCAGCAGCCGCGGGTCGCCGCCCTCCGCCCGTACCCGCCGCACGGTCTCGAGCAGCGCGTAGGGGTCGGGCACGCCCCCGCTGCCGGCCGATGTCGGCACATGGAAGGCGGGTCTGCCGAGCAGCCGGGCGTAGGGCGCCCACCAGGCGGGGCAGGGCCGGGGCACCAGCACGTCGCCGCCGATGGCCGCGGTGAGGGCGACCAGCAGCGCGGGGGCGCCGGGGGCTACGGCGATGCGGTCGGTCCCGTCGGGCAGTCCCCGCCGCTCCCAGTAACCGCGGGCGGCCTCCAGCAGGGCGGGGCCGCCGCCGACGGGTTCCGCGGCCGGGCGGGACGCGGCGGCGGCGAGGACCCCGGCGAGTTCGGGCAGCACGGGCAGCCCGTCGTCGGGGACGGCAGGTCCGAAACGGACCGGTCCATGGCCTTCCGGGTCGGTCCGCATCGGTGCCTCCGCGCAGTGACTGGCCTGTCGTGATGTCGTGATGCCGGGGCCCGGTGGGGTGCCCCAGGCGTCTTACGTACCCACGGTGCCCCGGGCGCATGGGCCCCGCCACGGGTCGCGTGCCGCACGGCACGGCCGTCCCGGGCGGGGAACGGCGCCTCACCGGTGGGCCCGGCCGGGGACGCTCACCTGTGGCGGCCGGGGTCCTTGCGCCGACCGAGGAGCCGCTGCGCGGCGGCGCCGAACGCGCCCGCGATCAGCAGCCCGCCCGCGGCGAGGGCGGGCACGGAGTCGGTGAGGGAACCGCCGTCGCCGGCGTGGACGCCGCCCGGGGCCCGGGTCCTGCCGCAGTCCGCGTCCTTGCCGTGGCTCGCCGACGGCTTGGCGGTGGGCTTGCCCGCCCCGCTCTCCCAGAGCCGGGTGGCGTCCTCGGCCGCCAGGGGGTCGTCGGCCGCCAGGGGTTCATCGGCTGCCAGGGATTCGTCGGTGGCGGGAGTCTCCGGTTCCGCGGGCATCCGGCCGGCGGCTCCACCGCTCTGCGGCACGGTCTCGTCCGCAGATGTGTCGGTGCTGTCGGTGCTGTCGCCGCTGTCGCCGCTGTCGCCGCTGTCGTCGGTGCCGTCGGTGTCGTCGGTGCCGTCGGTGCCGTCGGTGCCGTCGGGGACGAGCACGTCGTGCTCCTGCGCTGACAGCTCCTCCTCCGCGTCGAGGATCTCCGTCTCCAGGCTGTCCAGCTCGGCCTCGAGCCCGGCCTCGGCGTCCTTCGCCTTGCTCTGCTCCTTCTGGTCCTTCTGGTCCTTCTTGTCCTCGGCTTCCTTCTCCTCGGCACTGCTGCTCTGCCCCTGCCACGACTGGTGCCCTTGCTGCGGGGTGCAGGTGGCGGAGGGGGCGGCGTCTCGTTCCGGCGGCGCGAACGGGCTCGCGGACGCGACCGGTGCGAGCACGCCGAGAGCGGTGCCGACTGCGGCGGCGAGGGACAGGGCGCGTACGGTGCGGCGCATGCTGCGGGCTCCTTCGAGCGACGGGTGAGGGGCACGCCGCGGCGGGCGGGCCACACACCCATCACAGCCCGCGTCCCGCCGCGCCGCCCGCGTCGGCACCCCGACAGAGTGAACCCCGCGCCGTACGAGGCGCGGGGCCCGGTCGATCAAGGGTCGGGGCGATGGGGTTCCCAGCCCGAGCGCGGGGTTCCCGGCTCGGAGCACGGAGTTCCCGGCTCGGAGCGCGGGCTTCCCAGTCTCAGGGTCTCAGGCACAGGCTTCCTGGGCGCCGGACCTCCCGGGGCTGGGGCTCAGGCATCGCCCAGCACCTCGTTGCGGACCCTGCCGCAGGAGCGGCTGATCAGCCGGGAGACGTGCATCTGCGAGATGCCCAGCTCCTGCGCGATGCTGCTCTGCGTCATGTCCCCGAAGAACCGCATGTAGAGGATGGCCCGCTCCCGCTCCGGCAGCGCGGCGATCCGGTCCTTGACGGCCTCCCGGTCGACCACGGTGTCCAGCGCCGGGTCCGGCGCCCCCAGCGCGTCGCTGAGCGAGTAGCCGTCGTCGCTGCCGGGCAGTTCCGCGTCCAGGGACAGCGCGGAGAAGCTCTCCAGCGCCTCCTGCCCGTTGCGCACCTCCTCCTCGCTGAGGTCGGCGCGCTCGGCGATCTCGGCGACGGTGGGCCGGCGGCCGGAGGTCGTGTTGGACAGGTCCTGGGCGGCGATCCGGACCTTGTTGCGCAGCTCCTGGACCCGGCGCGGCACGTGCAGGGTCCACATGTGGTCGCGGAAGTGCCGCTTGATCTCGCCGGTGATGGTGGGCACCGCGTAGCTCTCGAAGGCGTTGCCCAGCTCGGGGTCGTAGCGGTCGACGGCCTTGACCAGGCCGAGCGCGGCGACCTGGCGCAGGTCCTCGAAGGCCTCGCCGCGGCTGCGGAAGCGTCCGGCGAGGCGGTCGGCCATGGGCAGCCAGGCCTGGACGATCTCGTCCTTCAGGGCGTCCCGCCCGGTGCCGGGCGGCAGTGCGGCAAGCCGGCGGAAGGCGTCGGCGGTGTCGGGGGCGTCGTCGTGCGGATGGGGCTTGGTGCGGGTGGGCATGGTGCCTCAGATCCTCGAAATGCTCGGGGACGGATGGTCACCGTGGGAGGCGCGCCTGAGATGTGGGACAGGAGCACCGGGCTGCGGCGTGCGCCGCCCGCCACGGACGTGCCTCCTGTCCGAAGCACTGTGACTCCTCCTGCCCCCGCGCCCGCCCGCCAAACCTCCCGCACAGGTTTTCCGGGGACGCGGCCGGTCACTCGTACGGCTCCGCGAGGCCCGTTCACCGCTGACGTCCGGGAGGTCGTCCATGGGTATGAAGGTCGCCGATCAGGTCCTGCACAGGCTGCGCGAATGGGGGGTGGAGCACGTCTTCGGCTACCCCGGGGACGGCATCAACGGCATGCTGGCGGCCTGGGGGCGGGCCGGGAACGAGCCGGAGTTCATTCAGTCGCGGCACGAGGAGATGTCGGCCTTCCAGGCGGTCGGCTACGCCAAGTTCAGCGGGCGGCTCGGGGTGTGCGCGGCGACCTCGGGGCCGGGGGCGGTCCATCTGCTCAACGGTCTGTACGACGCCAGGCTGGACCATGTGCCGGTGCTGGCGATCGTCGGGCAGACGGACCGCACCGCGATGGGCGGCTCGTACCAGCAGGAGGTGGACCTGCACGCGCTGTTCCAGGACGTCGCCTCCGAGTTCGTGGCGACGGTGACCGTGCCGGAGCAGCTGCCGAACGTGCTGGACCGGGCGGTGCGCACCGCCTACGCGCGCCGCTGCCCGACGGCGGTGATCATCCCCGGTGATGTGCAGGACCTGGACTACTCGCCGCCGGCGCACGCCTTCAAGATGGTCCCCTCCAGCCTCGACCGCAGCTCGCTCGACCACCAACTGGTACGCCCGCCATCTGACCATGCGGACGGGGATGCGGGGCTCGCTGTCGGGCACGCTGGCCACGATGGGCTGCGGGGTGCCCTATGCCATCGGCGCGAAGTTCGCCCACCCCGACCGGCCGGCGATCGCCCTGGTCGGCGACGGGGCGATGCAGATGAACGGGATGGCGGAGCTGATCACGGCGGCGAAGTACCGGCACCGCTGGGAGGACCCGCGGCTGGTGGTCGGTGTGTGGAACAACCGGGATCTGAACCAGGTCACCTGGGAGATGCGGGCCATGGAGGGCGCTCCGTCCTTCCTGCCGTCCCAGGAGCTCCCGGACGTCCGGTACGCGGACTTCGCGCGTTCGCTGGGCCTGGCCGGGGTGCGGGTGGAGCGGCCGCAGGACGTGGAGGCGGGCTGGCGGGCCGCGCTGGAGGCGGACGGCCCGGCGGTGGTGGAGTTCGTGACCGACCCGGCCGTGCCGCCGATTCCGCCGCACGCCATCTGGGACCAGCTGGAGGCCACGGCCGCCGCCGTCCTCAAGGGCGACGCCGACCGCGGCTCCATGATCAAGCAGGGCTTCAAGGCGAAGGTGCAGGAGTTCCTGCCGGGGGCGGGAGGGCCGCCGAGGTAGCCGGCGCGGATGCGCGGGGGGCGGCGGCCGGCTCGGGCCGCCGCCCGGCGTCGTCCTCGCTCCGCAGCGGGAGCAGCAGTTCCTCGTAGCGTCCCAGCAACAGCAGCACGCCGAGCATGAGCAGCGGAATCAGTGCAGCGAGCACCGCCATGGCCGTTCCCTTTCCAGGAGGCGCGTGGGGGCATGCCCTCCGGGTCACCAGTCCCGCGCCGCACAAACCCGCAGGGGGCGGGTGGGGTCGCGGTTACTGGACATCCGTCGGTGTCCGGCCGTGTCGGTCTGCGTGTGCCGGGTACGCGGTGCGGACCCCCGATGGATGTGGAGGGAGACATGCAGCGAGGCAGTGACCGGCTGAGCGTTCACCGTGACGACGAGATGAAGCACGAGCTGCAGGGTCTGCTGAGGTCCGGGCACCCCACCCGCAGCGAGGAGTGGCACGACCCGGAGCCGTCGGCCGACGACGACCCCGAGGTGGCCTTCGGCCCGGTGACGCCGGGTCGCGCGCCGACGTCGCTGGAGGCGGTGCGGCTCGAACTGGCCCGGTTCCTGAGCCGTGGCGCGTTCCCCGCGGGCCCGCGCGAGCTGGTGCGCGCCCTGGACCGGCGGTACGCACCGGACGCGCTGATCGAGGCGCTGGAGCGGCTGCCGCGGCAGGCGCGCTACCCCAACCTGCAGGAACTCGCCGAGGCGCTGACCCGCGCACGGGAGACGGAGACGGCGTAGCCCGGCGAGGTGGAGGACCGGAAGGGACGACCAGTCATGGCCGAGTACGTCAAGGACGTGATGACTCCGGGCGTGGTCGCCGTGCGTCCGGGCGCCTCGCTCGTCGAGGCGGCGCAGCTGATGCGTTCGCAGAACATCGGCGATGTGGTGGTGGCCGACGGCCAGCAGGTCGTGGGCGTGCTGACCGACCGGGACATCACCGTCCGGGCGGTCGCCGACGGCGCGGACCCGATGAGTGTCAGCGTCGGATCGGTGTGCTCGCGGGAGCCGTTGACGCTCGGCCCGGACGACCGGGTGGCGACGGCGGTTGCCCTGATGCGGCAGAAGGCCGTGCGCCGGATCCCGGTCGTGGAGAACGGCCTGCCGGTCGGCATGGTGAGCCTCGGCGACCTGGCCGAGGCGCAGGATCCCGGTTCGGCGCTGGCGGACATCAGCCGCGCGGAACCGGACGAGTGACGGACGAATGACGGACGAAATGGCGGACGAATGGCGGACGAATGAGAACCGCGCGCAGCAACGACTGTGGGGAAAGGACGTGAGGACTGTCATGCGTATCGCGTTTCTGGCCGCGCCCGAGGGTGTGGAGCAGGTCGAGCTGACCGAGCCCTGGCAGGCGGCGGTCGGCGCAGGGCACGAGCCGGTGCTCGTGTCGACGAAGCCGGGGAAGATCCAGGCGTTCCATCATCTCGACAAGGCGGACACCTTCCCCGTGCAGGAGGTGGTCGGCGAGGCGTCGGCCGGTTCCTTCGACGGGCTGGTCCTGCCGGGCGGCGTGGCGAACCCCGACTTCCTGCGCATGGACGCCAAGGCCGTGGCGTTCGTGCGGGACTTCTTCGAGGCGGGACGGCCGGTGGCCGCGATCTGTCACGCGCCGTGGACGCTGATCGAGGCGGACGTGGTGCGCGGCCGGGTGCTCACCAGCTGGCCGAGCCTGCGGACGGATCTGCGCAACGCCGGGGCGACCTGGGTGGACGAGCAGGTGAAGGTCTGCGACCACGCGCCGAGCAAGCTGGTCACCAGCCGCAAACCGGCCGATCTGAAGGCGTTCTGCGGGACGCTGCTGGAGGTGTTCGCCGAGGAGAAGGAGAAGCAGGCGGCCTGAGAGCCGGCCCATGGCCCCTGAGGGCCCGGCTGCGACGCCGGGGAGCTGGACGGATGCGTTCAGGTCCCCGGCGTCGTGGGTGTGGCGGAGTCCGCGCAGTCGCGTTCGCGGGCGCCCTCGCGGGTGCGGGCCGCGGCGACGAGGCGGTCCGGGTTGCGGCGCAGATACTCACCCTCGAGCTGCGCCATGCGCTCGTTGTGGGTGCGCAGCGCGTCGTTGGACCCGTACAGCAGGGTGTCGTGCCGTGTGCGGTGGATGTTCTCCAGCTCTTTCATCAGCTGCTGGTCGTCCAGGTGGCTCGGGTCGACTCCGGTCATCGTGTGCCCCGCTCGTCGTGTTCGTCTGTCCGGTCCGGGTACCCGCCCGGTCCTGCCCACAAGCACTGCCCCGAGCGCTGTCCGGGAGGGAGCCATGGATCTCGCGTTTCTGCATCCACTCTACGAACATTCCGGCCCCTGGGCCTCGGTGTACGTCGGCACCTCCCGGCACACCGAGGACACGCCCCACGAGCGGCATCTGACCGCCCGGGCGATGGCGGGCGAGCTGGCCGGGCAGGGCGCGGACGAGGCGACCTGCCGGGCGGTGGGCCATGCGATCGACGAGCTGCGGCACTCCTCGGAGCCGCACGGCCGGGCGCTGTTCGCCCGCGGGGGCGAGGTGGTGCTGGATCCTCCGCTGGCCCGCGCGCCCCAGCGCGACCAAGCCTCCTGGGCGCCGCTGCCCCGGGTGACCCCGCTGCTGGAGCTGGCCGGGGAGGATCCCGTGTGCATCGTCGCCTACGTCGACCGCAAGGGCGCCGACTTCGAGCTGCGCAGCGCGCTGGGCCGGGACGAGGCCGGCGGGGTGACCGGACGGCAGTGGCCGGTGCACCGCACCAGCTCCGTCGACTGGTCCGAGCGGCACTTCCAGCTGCGGGTGGAGAACACCTGGGAGCACAACGCGGCGGAGATCGCCGACGCGCTGGCGGTGAGCCAGGAGGAGACCGGGGCCGATCTGCTGATCCTGGTCGGTGACGACCGCGAGCGGCACGAGGTGCGCCGGCGGCTGCCGCAGCGGCTGCACCCTCTGGTGGTGGAGGGCTCGCACGGCGCCGGCAGCAGGCTGCTCGACGACGACGTGGACCGGGCGCGGACCGAGCATGTGCAGGCGCACGCGGCGGCCGAGCTGGAGCGGTTCCTGGCCGCCCGCGGCCGGGACGACGCGGGCGGCGCGGGCGCCGTGGAGGGGGTGCCGGCGCTGGTCGAGGCGGCGCGCGAGCACCGCATCGACGAGCTGCTGATCCGCCCGGACGGGCCGGACGCGCACCGCGAGGTGTGGATCGGTGAGGACCCGGACCAGCTGGCGTTGCGCCGCACCGAGCTCAAGACTCTGGGCGAGCAGCGGTCCTGGGCGGCCCGCGCGGACGACGCGCTGGTCCGCTCGGTGGTGACCACGGACGCCGAGGCGCTCGTCGTCACCGTGGTCCCCGGCCTGGACGACGACACCCCGGTGGGCGGCTTGGGCGCGCTGCTGCGCTGGAAGTGAGCGGAGCGGAGTGACGGTCCGTCGGGAGGCGGGCCCTCCCGCGGTGTCGGCTACCGGACCCGTTCCACCCTGCGCTCGTCCCAGACCGGCTCCGGTGTCTCCCTGACCCTGCCGTCGGAGCCGAAGACCAGGAAGCGGTCGAAGGAGCGGGCGAACCAGCGGTCGTGGGTGACCGCGAGGACCGTGCCCTCGAAGCTCTCCAGCCCCTCCTGCAGTGCCTCGGCGGACTCCAGGTCGAGGTTGTCCGTCGGCTCGTCGAGCAGCAGCGCGGTGACGCCCTGGAGTTCGAGCAGCAGGATCTGGAAGCGGGCCTGCTGGCCGCCGGAGAGGCGGTCGAAGGTCTGCTCGGCCTGGCCGGTGAGTTCGTAGCGGCGCAGGCGGGACATGGCGGCGCCCCGGTCCTGGGCGTGCTCCTTCCAGAGGATGTCCAGCAGGGTGCGGCCCTCGAGCTCCGGGTGGGCGTGGGTCTGGGCGAAGTGCCCGGGGACCACGCGGGCGCCCAGCTTCCAGGTGCCGGTGTGCGCGACGTCGTCGCCCGCGAGCAGGCGCAGGAAGTGCGACTTGCCGGAGCCGTTGGAGCCGAGCACGGCGACCCGTTCGCCGTAGAACACCTCCAGGTCGAACGGCTTCATCAGGCCGGTGAGTTCCAGCTGCTCGCAGGTGATCGCGCGGACTCCCGTACGGCCGCCCTTGAGGCGCATGGTGATGTCCTGCCGGCGCGGGGGCTCCGGCGGCGGCCCCGCCTCCTCGAACTTGCGCAGCCTGGTCTGCGCCGCCGCGTAACGGGACGCCATGCCGTCGCTGACGGAGGCGGCCTGACGGAGGTTCAGCACGAGCTGCTTCAGCTGGGCGTGCTTCTCGTCCCAGCGCCGGCGCAGTTCCTCGTAGCGGGCGAAGCGGTCGCGGCGGGCCTCGTGGTAGGTGGCGAAGCCGCCGCCGTGCACCCAGGCGTCCGCGCCGCTGGGGCTCGGCTCGAGGGAGACGATGCGCTGGGCCGCGCGGGCCAGCAGTTCACGGTCGTGGGAGACGAACAGGACCGTCTTGTGCGTCTGGGCGAGCCGCTCCTCCAGCCAGCGTTTGCCGGGCACGTCGAGGTAGTTGTCGGGCTCGTCGAGCAGCAGGACCTCGTCGCCGCCGCGCAGCAGCGCCTCGAGGACCAGCCGTTTCTGCTCGCCGCCGGAGAGCGTGCGCACCTGCCGCCACTGCGCCTTCTCGTAGGGCACGCCGAGTGCGGCGGTGGTGCACATGTCCCACAGCGTCTCGGCCTCGTAGCCGCGCGCCTCGGCCCAGTCGGCGAGGGCCTGGGCGTAGGCGAGCTGGGCGGCCTCGTCGTCGACGGTCATGACGGCGTGCTCGGCCCGGTCGACGGCGCGGGCGGCTTCTCGGATCCGGGGCGGTGCGACGGAGACGAGCAGGTCGCGGACGGTGGTCTCGTCGCGTACGGAGCCCACGAACTGGCGCATCACGCCGAGGCCGCCGCTGACGGTGACGGATCCGGCGTGCGGTTTCAGCTCGCCGGACAGGAGGCGGAGCAGGGTCGTCTTGCCCGCTCCGTTCGGTCCGGTCAGGGCCATGACGGCGCCCTCGCCGACCCGGAAGGAGACATCGCCCAGGAGCGGCCTCCCGTCGGGGAGGCAGTACTCCAGGTGTGCTGCTTCCAGATGGCCCATGGGAGCCGATTGTCCGAGCCGCCCGACCAGGGATCAAACGATTTACCGGGGCGGACGGTCACCGCCTGACGTCACGCCGGGTGACCAGCATGTGAAACAGGGGTCTCATCATGTGAGTGGGGGCGTAGCGTGACGAGCGTCCCTGTTATCGCCGTTATCGCCGTTATCACCGTTATCGCCGTTATCGCCGTTATCGCCCCACGACACGAGAAGGGTGGGCCCGCCATGCCTGCTGCGTCACGGGAGACCGCCGTCTACACCCACGGGCATCACGAGTCGGTGCTGCGGTCCCACACCTGGCGGACCGCCGCCAACTCCGCGGGATACCTCCTCGGGTCCCTGGAGCCCGGCATGCGGATCCTGGACGTCGGCTGCGGACCGGGCACCATCACCGCCGACCTGGCCGAGCTGGTCCCGGGCGGGCATGTCACCGGGCTGGAGCGCGCACCGGGCGTGCTGGAGCAGGCACGGGCGACGGCCGCCGAACGCGGGCTGACGAACACGGACTTCACCGTCGGGGACGTGCACGCCCTGCCCTTCCCGGACGACAGCTTCTGCGTGGTGCACGCCCACCAGGTGCTCCAGCACGTGGGCGACCCGGTGCGGGCGCTGCGCGAGATGCGGCGGGTGACCAGGCCCGGCGGGCTGATCGCGGTACGGGACTCCGACTACGCGGCGATGACCTGGTATCCGCCGTCCAAGGGCCTGGACGACTGGCTGGACCTGTACCGGCGGGTGGCGCGGGCCGGCGGCGGCGAGCCGGACGCGGGGCGGCGACTGAAGTCCTGGGCGCTGGCCGCCGGGTTGACGGACATCACCGCGACGTCCTCCACCTGGACCTTCTCCACCCCCGAGGAGCGGCGGTGGTGGAGCGAACTGTGGGCCGACCGCACCGTGTTGTCGTCCTGCGCCGGTCTGGCCGTCGAGGGCGGGCATGCCGCGCACGAGCAGCTTCAGGCGGTGGCCGGGGCCTGGCGCGACTGGGGTGCGCGGGACGACGGATGGTTCGCCGTTCTGCACGGAGAAATTCTCTGCAGAAAAGGAGCCATGAAAAGCGAGATGCGGGCAACCAGCATGTCAGGAGGTTGATGACATTATGGTTCCCATTCTTCTTGTTCTGCTTCTGGCTCTGATCCTGTTCGGCGCCGGATTCGCCGTCAAGGCACTGTGGTGGATCGCGGTGGCGGTTCTCGTGGTGTGGCTGCTGGGCTTCGTCATGCGCAGCACCACAGCGGGCGGCGGCCGGGGACGCTGGTACCGGTGGTGACAAAGAGATAGTTCTCCAAGAGCGGTACCCGGCTGCCCCGGGAATGACCGGCCGGCGAAAGCCCGGAAGGTCACTCCCGGGGCAGCAGCGGTCCGAGCGGCCCGAGGTCCAGATTCAGGTCCTCGGGCCGCAGTCCGTAGCGGTCTCGCAGCTCGGCCATGCGGTCCTCGAGCAGCATCAGTGTCAGGCCGATGCGCTCCTCCTGCTCCTCCGTCAGATCGCCCTCGTCGAACCGGCGCACCGCCTGCCGCTCCATCAGCTGGCGCAGCAGCTCCACCACGGTCAGCACGAGCTTGACCAGGTCGCGCTCGACCGTGTCGGGTTCCAGGTCGAGCCGGGCCCGGCGCTTGGCGGACGGCTGCTGGTCGTCTGTCAACGGAGCTCCTCGAAGGGCGACGGGACATTGGCGTTCACCGAGCTGATGAGCGCGTTGAGATCGATGCGGACCAGGTCGACGTCCGCGATGCGCAGCGTGATGTCCCCGGTGATGACGACCCCGCCGGCCAGCAGCCGGTCGAGCAGGTCCACCAGCGCGATCTCGCGGCGTTCGACTACGGTCACGACCTCTCCCTCGCGTTGGGCCGTTCCTCACCGGACGCGGATTCCGGAGCGGTTTCACCGGCGAACGAATAGGCGGCCCACGGGCCCGTGAGTTCCACCCGGATTCCGGGCAATTCACCCTTCGTCTGGTCCACCTTTTCCACGAATTGCTCGGACCCGGCGCGCGGGACGAGATAGGCGGCATTCAGCACATTGCGCCCCGAGGCCCCGGAGAGCGCGGGATTCTGCGGGGCGTGCAGCCGGGAGTCCTCGGCGACCCGGGACAGGGCCTCGTGCAGCTGCGTCGCGAAGAGCTCCGCGCGCTGCCACAGCTCGTCCTGCGATTTCGTCTGGGAGCGCCGCTGCCGCAGATAGTCCCGGCCGGACGCGGGACGGGCCGCCGGGGCGGCGGCCTCCTGCTTCGGCGCCTCCTCCAGGAAGACCTTGACGCCCCACTCCACGCGGCCCTCGAGCCGGTCCAGGGTGTCCCGGAAGGACTCCTCGCGCGCCTCGATCATCGTCCGTACGCCGCTGTCGTCGCGGAACACGGTGCCGAGCCGGAGCGGCAGCGGCGTGGTGACCGTGGTGAGGGCGTCGATCACCCCTTGGTGGGCGCGGGCGACGCCGCTCAGCCAGTCGAGGTCCTCCAGATGGGCGTGCAGCGGCTCCTCGGCGAAGTCCGCCTCCGGCACATGGCTGACCACGACCACCAGGCCGTGATGGGTCAGCAGCCGGGGCGGATCACCCGCCACGCCGGACAGCTGTGCCTGGAGGGGTGTGCTGAAGGGGCGGCAGACGGCGTAGACGTACCGCAGTCCGATCACGGGGCCTCCCTGTGTGCCTGCTCCTGTGCGGACGTCGTAGACGACCGCACCTGGTCGCGGCCGGCCTCCAGTTCCTCCAGCGCGGCCAGCCGTTCCCGCAGCTCCGCGTTCTCCCGGGCCAGTTCGTCACGGCGGGCCCGGGAGGAGAGCGCCGGGTCGGTCTCCCACCAGTCGATGCCCATCTCCTTGGCCTTGTCGACGGAGGCGACGATGAGGCGCAGCTTGATGGTGAGCAGTTCGATGTCGAGCAGATTGATGCGGATGTCGCCCGCGATCACGATGCCCTTGTCGAGCACCCGTTCCAGGATGTCGGCGAGGTTGGCGCCGCCGCCCTGGCCATAGGGCTCGGGAAGGCGGCCGGGGGTCGTCATCGGCGGCTCCCGCCCTCGTCACGGACGCCCTCGTCGTCCGCCTCGTCGTCGTACTCGTCCTCGTCCTCGTAGGTGTCCTCGGGCTCGTCGTCCTCGTCCTCCGCGTCCTCGGCGTCGTCCGCGTCCTCGGCGTCCTCCGCGTCCTCGGCGTCCTCCGCGTCCTCGGCGTCCTCCGCGTCCTCGGCCTCGTCGTCGTCGCTGTCGGCCGGCTCACCCTCGGCGGTCTCCTCGTCGTACTCCTCTTCGGGCTCCTCGTCGTACTCGCCTTCGCCCTCTTCGTCCTCGTACTCGTCCTCGGGCTCGTCCTCGGATTCGTACTCGTCCTCGGGCTCGCCCTCGGAGGCCTCCGCCCCGGGCTCCGCGCCCTCGGACTCCTCGCCTTCGGACTCCTCGTGCTCCTGCTCCTCCTCGGCGATGGCGTCCTCGTGGCTGCGGACGACCTCGCCCTCGCGGATCTCACCGCGCCAGCTGTCCTCCGCCTCTCCCTTGATGGTGATGAAGCGGGCGAAGTTCTTCAGGTCGAGCCGGGCCCGGCGGCCCTGGGCGCGCCAGATGTTGCCGGTCTTCTCGAAGAAGCCGGAGGGGTAGTACTCCATGACCAGCAGCACGCGGGTGAGGTTGTCCGCGAGCCGGTGGAAGGAGACGACGCCCTTCGTGGTGCCCTTGGCTCCCTCGGAGGTCCAGGCGATGCGGTCGTCGGGGATCTGTTCGGTGGTCTGCGCCTTCCAGCTGCGGTTGGACCACAGGACCTTCGCCTGCCAGTCGGATGTGGTGTCGTCCGACTTGCTGGCGCTCTTGACGCCCTTGGCGAAGGTGCTGAAGTCCTGGTACTGGGTCCACTGGTCGTAGGCCGTGCGCACCGGGACGGCGACGTCGATGTGCTCGATGATGACGGTGGGCTTGTTGCCGGCGGTGCGCTTGTTCTTGCTCTTGCCGCCGCCCAGTCCCTTCACCGCGCCCTTGACGCTGTCCTTGGCGCGCGAGGCGCCGAGCTCCAGGGCGCTGCGCAGGGGTCCCTTGCCCTCGGCGATCTTGCGTCCGCCGTCCAGGGCGAGCTTGCCGATGCCGGGGCTGTTGCCCTCGGCGATGTCGTTCAGCTTGCCGGTGGTCTCGCCGAGCTTGCGGCCGACGCCGGTGAGCAGGCGGGTGGCCTGCGCGGCGAGGTAGTCCTGCAGCTCGGCCTTGAGGCGGTCGGCGGCCTCGCTGTGCGCGAGATCGGCGAGCGGGTTGCCGCCGCCCTGCCCGCGGGCGGTGTCGCGGGCGGAATCCACTGTGTCGGTCATCGCTCACCGCCTCCCTTCGCGGAACCCGAGCGGCCGCCGCGCGGGGCTGCCGTCTTCTTGGCGGCGGTCGTCCTGCGGGCTGCGGCCTTCTTCGTCGCCGCGGCCTTCTTGCCGGGTGCCTTCTTGGCGGGTGCCTTTTTGGCGGGTGCCTTCTTCGCCGCCTTCTTGGCCGGCGGCTTCTGCGCGGCCTTCCTGGCGGGTGCCTTCCGGGCCGGCGCCCGCTCGTCGGCGGACTCCTCGGCCTCCTCGGCGTCGTCGGCCGAGTCGTCCGGCTCGCGCGCCTCCTGCTCGTCGTCGTACTCCTCGGCGGGCTCCTCGTCCCGCTCGTCGCGGTCGTCACCGTCGCCGGTGCCGCCGCCCGCGACCTCTTCGCGCAGCGCGGCGGTGCGGCCGTGCAGCCGGTCGGCGACGGCGCCGAGCTGCCGCTCGACCAGTGCGCCGGAGGCGGCCTTGCCGACCCCGCGCAGATCGCCGCGCAGCTGGTCCCCGATCTCCTTGAACTGCGGGTTGTCCCGCAGCTGCTGGGAGAGCAGGTCCGCGACCATCCGGGGGCCGAGATTGAGCTTCTTCCCGGCGACGAGGCCACCGACGGCGACCGCCATCTTCAGCTTCTTCGTCCGTCCGAGAAGGTATCCGGCCCCTATGGCGAGGCCGAGTCCCATTCGATTCATTGCGGTGCCGTCCCGTCCCCTCTACCCGCGCCTTGGCGCGTCGCGATCTCCAACCGGTCCAGGAGCTCGTCCTCCTGCTGGTCGAACTCCTCCTCCGTGATCTCCCCGGCTTCCAACTGCTCCTCGAGCCGGGCCAGTTCGGCCCGGATGGCGGCGGGGTCGCAGTAGATGCGCTCCGCCTCACGGAGAACCTGCTTGATGGCCCAGCCGCTGCCGCGCACGGGGGCGAACGGCAGCAGCAGCACCTCGGAGATCAGACCCATGACCTCACCCCGCTCCGGCGTCCGCCCCGCCCGCGGTGGTGCCCGCCGGCTCGGCCGGGCCGGGCTCGACGAAGCTGTACGGGGGGAGCGGACCGTTCAGGCGCACCTCGAGATGGGGCATGTCCGTGCGGACCTGCTCCACGGCGGCCAGGAAGTTCTCGGCCGTCGCCCGCTCCACCAGATACGAGACATTGCCCAGCCAGCCCGTGGACTCGGGGCCCACGCTCACGGCGTCGGCGGCCGGCTCCAGGGCGCGCTGCAGAACCAGGGCGTCCTCGGCCTCCTGGGCCTTGACCGCCGCGGCCACCATCTCGCCCAGGCGCAGCTTGTCGTCGTAACTCCCGCCGCCCGCCTGCCGGTTGGACTCGGCGAGGGCGCGGATCTCCGGGTTGCCGGCCATGAGGTGGTGCAATACGGCCTCTTCGACGTGGTTGGCCTTGACGTTGTACTCGACCCGGCCGTCCAGGGCGCGCAGCCGCTCCTTGTAGTGGTCCGCCCGCTCGGTGAGCACATGGACGACGGCGTCGTCGCCGGGGGCGACGCTGCCGAAGCGCATCGGCAGCACCGCGCCCGCCGCGCCGATCTCGGCAAGCACGTTCTGGTGGGCGAGGAGCTCCCTGCGCTTGGGGCGCAGATCCTCGCTCGCGTCACTGACGACGGCCGCGAGGTCGCCCGCCTTCAGCACGCGCAGGGGCAGCGGCGGGTTGCCGACGCCGCCCATGCCCTCGGGGAGCGAGGGGTGCGAGCTCGCCGTGATGCCGTAGACGTAGGTGCTCACTCCTGCTCCTCCTTACGACGCGACGAGGTGCTCTTGCGGGTGCGCGGACGCGACTGGGTCTCGCGTTCGCCCTCACCCTCGCGCCCCTGCCGGAAGGCGTCGGAGATGGTCTCGGCCGCGCCGGACAGGGCGCCCTTGGACTTGCCGCGGGCGCCGGACTCGGTGACCTGGCCGACGAGGTCGGGAAGGCCCGGGTCCTTGCGCGGCCCGGCCTCGAGGTCGAGCCTGTTGCACGCCTCGGCGAAGCGCAGATACGTGTCGACGCTGGCGACGACGACGCGCACGTCGATCTTGAGAATCTCGATACCGACCAGGGACACGCGCACGAATGCGTCGATGACGAGCCCCCTGTCCAGAACAAGCTCAAGCACGTCGTAGAGGCCGCTGCTGCCGCCTCCGCCGCCGGTCTGCTGTGCCGGTACGACTGTCATGCCGGCTGTTCCTCCCTTGTGTGTGGATGCTGGGTGATCTCGCCTGGGCGGCCTAGCGGCCGCCGGACCTGCGCGCGTCCGAACGCCCGCGTTCATAGCGGCGTACGCGCCGGTAGCCGGTGAGCTGTCCGTCGGAGTCCAGCTCCACCTGGTAGCTCGCCATCAGGCTCATCGTGTCGGGCACGCGCTCGAGTTCGAGGACCTCGACCTCCAGCGCCCAGCCCTCGTCCGTCTGCTCGAAGGACGTCACCGACTCGGCTTCCATGCCGGTCAGCTCCGCGAGCTGCCCGCGCGCCTGGCGCAGGATCTCCATCGCGGTCGGACGTTTGGCCCTGGTGCTCTCGGCTCTCTTGGCGCTTCGTGTTGGCTTGCGGGACTCGTGCGAGTCCTGGGTTTCCTGTGAACTCAATGGTTCGTCCGGGTCTTTTGCGTTCGCCATGGCCACCTCCCCCTCCGTGTGGCCGCAAGTCTGTTCGCCAAACCTCCGGGACCCGTCCCGATTGCCGCGGCGCTGGTCAGCGACGTCCGGCCGCTTGATCAGCGGCGTGCGTGCGCCTCGGTGAGCGGCGTGCGTGCACCTTGGGTCAGCGGCATCCCGGGGCCTCCGTCAGTGGCTTCCGTGCAGCTCCCGCAGGCGACGGCGGGCCGGGCCGAGGGCGCGGCCGCGGCGCAGGAGTCCCGCCCAGGGATCCGTGCGGGCCTGCTCCAGCGCGTCGGCGATGGTCCAGCGGCGGGCGGTGAGGCCCGGATCGTCCAGCTGGTCCCAGGCAAAAGGGGCGGCGACGGGGGCGCCCGGCAGTGCGCGCACCGTGTAGGGGGCGACCGCCGTCTGCGCGTAGGCGTTGCGCTGCACGTCCAGGTAGAGCCGGTCGCCCCGGTCCTTCTTGCGGGCGGCGGTGGTGAGCCGGTCGGGGTGGGCCTCGGCCAGGGTGTCGGCGACCTCCCGGGCGAAGTCGCGCACCTCGTCGAAGGAGTGCCGGCCGTCGAGCGGCACCACCACGTGCAGTCCGCGCGAGCCGGTGGTCATCAGCGCCGAGGGCAGCTTCAGCTCCTCCAGCAGCTCCCCCAGCAGCCGTGCCGCCTCACGTGCCGTCCCGAAGTCGTCACCGGGCGGGTCGAGGTCGAAGACCAGCCGGTCGGGGTTGTCCAGCGAGTCCGTGCGCGACAGCCACCGGTGCAGGGTGATGGCCGCCTGGTCGACGAGGTAGAGGAGGGTGGCGGTGTCGTCGCACACCGTGTGCACGACCGTGCCGCCCTCCTTGGGGACCTTGGCCCGGGTGATCCACTCCGGGTAGCTGTCCGGGGTGTTCTTCTGCATGAAGGCGGGCCCGTCGATGCCGTCCGGGCGCCGGTCCAGCATCAGCGGCCGGCCGCGCAGATGCGGCAGCATGAACCGGGCGATGGCCCGGTGATAGTCGACGAGATCGCCCTTGGTGTACTCCGGGACGTTGCCGCCGCCGGAAGAACCGGAGGATCTGGAAGAACCGGAGGATCCGGAGGTGCCGGAAGAACCGGGAGAGCCGGAAGAGCCGGAGCCGGAAGAGCGGGAGGAGCCGGGAAACAGCACCTTGTCCGGCCGGTGCACCCGCACCGTACGGCGGCCGGCCCGCACCGAGCGCGCGGCGCCTTCGCTCACGGCACGATCGCCTCCTCCACCAGCAGCCGTCCGGCCGCCGCGATCGACTCCGCGTCGATGCCGGCCGCGTGCAGCTGCTCCTCGGGGGACGCCGAACCGGGCATCGACCGCACGGCCAGCCGCACCAGCCGCGGCACCGGCCGCCCGTCGGTGAAGGCCCCGCTCACCGCGTCGCCCAGGCCGCCCTCGAGGTGGTGGTCCTCCACGGTGACCAGGCAGCCCGTCTCGTCGGCCGCCCGGCGCAGGGTGTCCCGGTCCACGGGCTTGACCGAGTACAGATCGATCACCCGCGCGGCGATGCCCAGCTCCGCCAGCGAATCCGCCGCCTCCAGCGCCTCGGGCACGGTGACCCCCGCCGCGATGAAGGTCAGCCGGTCCTCGCCGGAGGAGCGCAGCACCTTGCTGCCGCCGACGGGGAACCGCTCGTCGGGGCCGTAGATCACCGGGCCGGCGCCGCGGGAGGTGCGCAGATAGCGGATGCCGTCCAGCACGGCCATGGCCTCGACCAGGCGGGCGGTCTGGTTGGCGTCGCACGGGTACAGCACGGTCGAGCCGTGCACCGCCCGCATCATCGCCAGATCCTCGAGGCCCATCTGGCTGGGACCGTCCTGCCCGATGGCCACACCGGCGTGCGAGCCGACGAGGCAGAGGCCGGAGCCGCTGATCGACGCCATGCGGACGAAGTCGTGGGCGCGGGTGAGGAACGCGGCGAAGGTGGCCGCGTACGGGGTCCAGCCGCGGGCCGCCATGCCGACGGCCGTGGCGACCATCTGCTGCTCGGCGATGTAGCACTCGAAGTAGCGCTCGGGGTGCTCCTTGGCGAACAGCTCGGCGCGGGTGGAGTCGCCGACCTCACCGTCGAGGACGACGACATCGGCGCGGGCGGTGCCGAGGGCGGCCAGCGCCTCACCGAAGGCGTCCCGGGTCGCCGCCTTCTCGCCCTTGTCCCAGCGGGGCGGCGTGAACTGCCCGGTGGGCACGGAGTGCAGCGCGCGGGCGTCCGGCGGCTGGTGCACCCGGACCGTCAGATCGCGGGGACCGCCGAGTTCGGCGATGGCCTCCTCGGCGTCGGGCAGCGGCTTGCCGTGCAGACCCTCGCGGTCCTGGACGGCCTCGACGCCCCGGCCCTTGAGGGTGCGGGCGAGGATCGCGGTGGGCTGGCCCCGGGTGGACAGCGCCTCCCCGTAGGCACGGTCCACGGCGTCCACGTCGTGGCCGTCGGCCTCCACGGTGTGCCAGCCGAAGGCCCGGAAGCGGCGGGCGTAGGCGTCGAGGTCGTGGCCGTGCCGGGTGGGGCCGCGCTGGCCGAGCCGGTTGACGTCCACGATCGCGACGAGGTTGTCCAGGTGCTCGTACGCCGCGTGCTCGGCGGCCTCCCACACCGAGCCCTCGGCGAGTTCGCTGTCGCCGCACAGCGCCCACACCCGGTAGTCGGCGTGGTCCAGGCGCTTGCCGGCCAGCGCGATGCCGACCCCGACGGGAAGTCCCTGCCCCAGCGAGCCGGTGGCGGTCTCCACCCAGGGCAGCTTCCGGGGTGTCGGGTGGCCCTCCAGCCGGCTGCCGAGCTTGCGGAAGGTCAGCAGTTCCTCGTCGTCGATGGCGCCGGCCGCCTTGAACGCGGCGTACATGAGCGGCGAGGCATGCCCCTTGGAGAGCACGAAGCGGTCGTTGCCGGGGTGGTCCGGGTGGTCGAAGTCGTAGCGGAGGTGGCGCGCGAGCAGGACGGCCACCAGGTCCGCCGCGGACATCGAGGAGGTGGGATGCCCGGAGCCCGCGGCGGCCGCGGCACGGACGCTGTCCACCCGCAACTGCTGTCCGAGCTCGGCGAGTTCGGCGAGTTCACCGGTGTTCATGAGTCTCCTTGGCCTGATCGTGGGCCTGGTCGTGGGGCCTGGTTGTGGGGGCCTGGTCGATGGGGTCCGCGGATGCGGCGGGCGGGGGCGGGTCGCGGCCCCGTCGGTCTAATCTGGTCGGGTCGGGGCGGGTCTGATCGGGTCGGTTCGGGTCACGGAAGGTCGGTGCGCCTGACGGGGCCGGGCGCGGGGTGCGGTTCGTCCAGCGCCTCACCGGAGGACGGCCGGGGGCCCGGCTGATTCTTGGCGGGCTCACCACCGGGCTGGTTCTTCGCGGGCTCCCCACCGGGCTGATTCTTCGCAGGCTCACCGCCCGGCTGGTTCTTCGCAGGCTCGCCACCCGGCTGGTTCTTCGCAGGCTCGCCACCCGGCTGGTTCTTCGCGGGCTCCTGGCCGGACCCGCTCCTCGACGCCTTGGCCTTCCCGGACCCGCCACCCGCGTCACCGTCCCGCGGCGGGCCGCCGGGCACGCGGGCCAGCTCCGGGGACGCCGTGTCCAGTGGCACGGACCAGGACCGTACGAGCCCCAACTGCACCGCCTGGCGCGGCAGTACGGCGTCCAGCAGCCAGTCCGCGGCGACCCTCACCCGGTTGCCCGGCATCGCCGCGAGGTGGTAGCCGCGGGTGACCACACCCGCCGCCACCCCGGACAGAGGAACGCCGAGCGGATTGGCCGCGGCCTTCACCCCGCCGAGGTCCACCACGAACCCGATGTCCTTGTGCCGGTAGGCGCGCCGCTTCCCGTCACCGAAGGACGCGGCGATGTTGTGGGCGCACACCTTGCCCTGCCGCCAGGCGTGCTGCGCGGTCGGCGGCGTGTACTTCCCCGGCCGCTCCAGGTCCGGCACCGCGGCGGCGTCGCCGCAGGCGAACACCTCGGGCCGCCCCGGCACCTGCAGGTGCGGGTCGACCAGCACCCGCCCGCGTTCCAGGGGCAGGCCGAGGGCCTCGGCCAGCGGATCGGGCCGCACGCCCACGCACCACACCAGCGTGCGGGTGTCGACGAACTCGCCGTCGGTGAGCAGCACCCCCTCGTGGGTCGCCTCCTTCACCGAGGTGCCCATCCGTACGTCCACGCCCCGCTCGCGCAGCACCCGGTCGGCGGTGCGCGAGAGCCGCTCGTCCAGCTCGGGCAGTACCCGGTCGGCGATGTCCAGCAGCAGCCAGCGCGGCCGCAGACCGGAGCGCAGCGGATGCTTGCGTACCTGTGCCTCGGTGAACAGATGCCCGTGCGCGGCGACCTCGGTGCCGGTGTAGCCGGCGCCGACCACCACGAAGGTGCAGCGCGCGGCGGAGCTCTTGGGGTCGCCGGCGGAGGCCGCCAGCTCCATCTGCCGGGTCACGTGGTCCCGCAGGTACAGCGCCTCCGGCAGCCCGCGGAAGCCGTGCGCGTGCTCGGCGACGCCCGGGATGGGCAGCAGTTTGTTGACGCTGCCGGCGGCCACCACCAGCCGGTCGTAGGCGAGGGTGCCGCTCTCGCCCTCGGCGTCGGTGTAGTGCACCGTGCGCGCGTCGAGGTCGATGGCGTCGGCCTCCCCCAGCACCTGCCGCACGTGCGGCAGGGTGCCGGCGAGCGAGATGGTGACCCGGCGCGGTTCGAGGATGCCGGCGGCCACCTGGGGCAGCAGCGGCAGATACAGGAAGTAGTCGGTCGGGTTCAGCAGGGTGATGTCGGCTCGTCCCCGGGCCCGCCGGGCCAGGCTGCGGGCCGTCCGGTACCCGGCGAAGCCGGCACCGACGATCACAATGCGGGGTCGACTCACGGTTCGCCTCCGGCGCTGTCGTGGACGTCGGGAGATGTCCGCGTCCCCCTGGCCGGGGCGGTCAAACGTCTCCCGGTTGCCGTCATGGCCCCCGGGTACCCGGTTCCGGACACCGACCGCCCACGTCGCGGAGGCCCCGATGCCCGAGTACGGCTACTTCCTCTCGAGCGAGCAGTACGGCCCGGCGGAACTGATCGAGCAGGCCCGGATGGCCGAGCAGGCGGGCTTCCAGCACCTGTGGATCTCCGACCACTGGCCCTCGTCGGAGCGCGGCGGCAGGACATCGGTCGTGGGCGGGGCGGTCGGGACCGGCGGGACCTTGGGCGGGGGTGGGGCCGAAGCCTGGGCCAGGGCTGCCTTCGCCGTGGCCCTGTCGGGGCTGCCGCTCGCTCCAGGGGCTCCCGGAGTGCCAGGCCGGGCCGCGTTGCGCAGGGCGTACGCGGCGCCGACCAGGAGGGCGGCGGTGATCAGGGCTGCGGCCCAGGCGGGGAGGACGAGGGCGAGGGCCAGGCCCACGGTGAGGGCGACGGCCGCTCCGGCGTAGAGGGCGGCGGCGCCGGACGCGGCGTAGAGCGCGGCCTTGCGGCGCTGGGCGCGGGCCTGGGTGCGCAGTTCGTCCCGTACGGTCTCGCGGGCGACCTGGGTCAGCTCGTCGACCAGGTGTTTGTCCAAGTGCTGGAGGTGTTCGGAGCGTTGCATTGCGGCCGGGTACCCGTCGGGCGGGGCGGCGTAACGCCGCCGGGGGTGTGCTGTGGAGATCGCCGGAGACGGCACCACGGCCCGGCCACCGCACAACTAGGCTCGTGCGCATGGAGATTCTGGGTGCCACACTGCGCGTCTACGTCGACGACCTCGAGGCCGCGATCCCCTTCTACGAGCGGCTGGCGGGCACCGCGGCCCTGCGGTTCGAGCGGGGCGGTGTGCAGGTGGCGGCGGTGGGCTGCTTCCTGCTGATGAGCGGGCCCAGATCCCAGCTGGACCTGCTGCGCAAGGTCGCGGCGACGATCGCGGTCACGGACGTCGAGGAGGCCCACAAGACTCTGGTGGAGCTGGGCGCCGAGGTCGTCGCCGGGCCGGTTCCGACTCCGGGCGGGCGCAATCTGATCGTCCGTCATCCGGACGGGATGGTCTACGAGTACGTGGATCGACGGCGGTGAGCTGGCTCGGCTTCGCCGGCGTCTCGGGTCAGGAGGGGGCGAAGGCGGAGACGACGGTGTCGGTGAGGAGGGCCGCCGCGGTGGCGTCGGGGTCGAGGTCGGGGTCGTAGATGGTGACGGTGAGGCCCGCGCAGCGCGGCGAGTCGAACAACGGCCGCAGGAGTGCGACGAGTTCACCGGGCTGCAGGCCGTCCGGGTCCGGGCTGTCGACGGCGGGCATGACGGCCGGGTCGAGGACATCGGCGTCCAGGTGCACCCAGTAGCCGTCGAGACCGGGCGCTTCGAAGGAGCGGGCGGCGCCCCGGGCCAGGTCGGCGGCGCCCCAGCGGCGCAGGTCGCCGACGGTGACGACGGGGATCTTCAGGGCGGCCAGTTCGGCGCGTTCGTCCTCGAAGTAGTCACGTACACCGAAGAACCGGACGTCCTCGTCGCGGAGGTAGGGCCGCAGCCCCTCCAGGTCGGTGAGGTCCTGCTGGCCGCGCCCGGTGGCCAGGGCGACCTCCTCGCCGCCGGCGGCACCGACGTGCTCGGAGTTGCCGGGGTGGCGGAAGTCGGGCGAGGCGTCCACCGCGACCAGGCCGTAGCGTCCGATGCGGCGCAGGGCGAGCGAGGCGCCGAGCTGGATGGAGCAGTCGCCGCCGAGGACGACGGGAAGGTCCCCGGCGCGCACATGGTGTTCGACGCGGTCGGCGAGCTTGCGGGTGTAGGAGGCGAGGGCGGCCGCGTTGAAGACGCCGTCGCCCTCCTGCCAGTCGCCCCGGTCGTAGCGCGGCGGCACCACCACCCCGCCCTCCAGCGCGCCGAGCCGCTGCACGATGCGCTGTTCGCGCAGCGCGCCGGCGAGCTTGTAGCAGCCGGGGACGGTGCCCGGGGCGGGCGGGCGCAGTCCCAGGTTGCTGGGGGCGTCGATCACGACGATGTTCCGCATGTGATCATCCTCGCCGACGAGGTGTTTTGGATTCAACGATCTGTCGGGACGTGATTCAACGATCCGTCAGATCTGTGTTCCCGGGCGGGCGCAGCATCTCCTTGGTGATGGCCCAGCGTTCGTGGTCGCGCCAGGCTCCGTCGATGTAGAGCATGTTGGGCGAGTAACCCTCCAGGCGGAATCCGCACGCGCGGGCCAGCGCGATCGAGGCGGTGTTGGCGGGCTGGACGTTGATCTCCAGGCGGTGCAGCCCCATCGGCCCGAAGGCATGGCGGATCACGAGGCCGAGTGCCTCGCGCATCAGCCCCCGCCCGGCGGCGTGGGCGAAGGCGCCGTAGCCGAGCGCGCCGCTGCGGAAGGCGCCGTGGACGATGTTGTTGATGTTGATGAAGCCGGCGATCGCGCCGCCGGCCGCCTTCTCGCAGACCAGGAAGCCGGCCTTCGCCGGGTCCTGGATCAGCCGCCCGGCGTACGCGGAGTAGGCGGCGGCGGTGTCGGGCGGGAACAGCCAGGGATGGTGCAGGTCCTTGCTCTCCCGGACCCGGGCGGTGAACTCCGGGCCGTCCGCGTAGGTGACGTGGCGTATCCCCACCCGGGGGCCCTCGGCGAGGTAGCGGGAGATGTCGTGCGGCATCCTGTCACCCTATGACGGCCCCCGGAGGGGGGCCGTTCAGCTCAGCGCCGGTTCGTCCAGGGTCAGCGTGCCCGCCTCGGTGTCCAGTTCGGCCATGACCCCGAGGGGGACGGTGAGCGCGTCCTCGCAGTGACCAAAGCCGAACTGCTCCGCCACGGGCACGCCGAGCCCGCCGAGCCGGTCGGCGAGCAGCGCCCGCAGCCCGTCGTACGGTTCGCACTCCGCCCAGGAGCCGAGCAGTACGCCGGAGACGCCGTCGAGCAGGCCGGACCGGAGCAGCTGGGTGAGGTAGCGGTCGATGCGGTAGGTCTCCTCCCCCACGTCCTCCAGGCACAGCAGCCCGCCGCGGGCGGTGGGTCTGGCGTGCGGGGTGCCGAGTTCGGCGGCGAGCATGCTCAGGCAGCCGCCGAGGGTGACACCGCGGGCCCGGCCGGGGATCAGCGCGCCGCCCGAGGAGGTGAGGGTGCGGACCGTCTCGGGGGCGAACAGGGTGGCCCGCAGGTGCTCCTGCGCGCGGGCGCTCTTGACGAAGTCGGCGCCGGCCGCCATCGGCCCGTGCAGGGTGACCAGGCCGAGACGGGTGGCGAACGCCTCGTGCAGCGCGGTGATGTCGCTGAAGCCGACCAACACCTTGGGCCCGGCCGCCCGCATCGCCGTCCAGTCGAGCAGGTCGACGATGCGCTGGGCGCCATAGCCGCCGCGGGCGCAGATCACCGCGGCCACGGACGGATCGCACCAGGCCGACTGGAGGTCGGCGGCCCGGTCGGCGTCGCTGCCCGCCAGATAGCCGAAGTCGCCGTGCCGGTCCAGGACATGGGGCGCCACCACCGGGTCGAGGTCCCAGCCGCGCAGCACGTCAAGACCGTTCTGCAGCCGCTCCTCGGGAATGGGCCCGCTGGGTGCGACCACGGCCACCCGTGCGCCGAGGGCGAGCCGGGGCGGACGCGTCAGGGGTTCGAGGCGGTTCACCGGGTCAGCTCCAGGGGCGGCACGCCTTCGGGTTCGAGCCCGAAGACCTGGGCGTAGAGGGACAGTTCCGCCTCCAGGGCGCGCACCATGGTGTCGGCGCGGCGGAATCCGTGCCCCTCCCCCTCGAACGTGAGGTAGGCGTGCGGGACTCCGCGTCCCTTCAGGCGGGCGAGGAAGCGCTCGCACTGCACGGGAGGGCAGATCACGTCGTCCAGGCCCTGCAGCAGCAGGAAGGGCGCGGTGAGCCGGTCGGCGTGGGTGAGCGGCGAGCGCTCGGTGTACCGCTCGGGCACCTCGGCGCGGGGGCCGATCAGGCTCTCCAGGTACCGGGACTCGAAGTCGTGGGTCTCGCCCGGGCCCCAGCCGGCCAGGTCGAGCACCGGGTAGAGGATGGTGCCGCAGGCGTAGACGCCGGTGGTGGTGAGCGAGGCGGCGGTGGTCCAGCCGCCGGCGCTGCCGCCGCGGATCGCGAGGCGGGCGGGGTCTGCGGTGCCCTCCTCGGCGAGGGCCCGGGCGACGGCCGCGCAGTCCTCGACGTCGACGACGCCCCACTGCTCGCGCAGCCGTTCGCGGTAGGCGCGCCCGTACCCGGTGGAGCCGCCGTAGTCGACCTCGGCGACGCCGATGCCGCGCGAGGTGAAGTAGGCGATCTCCAGGTCGAGCACCAGCGGCACCCGGCCGGTGGGCCCGCCGTGCGCCCAGATGACGTACGGCGGCAGCTCCCCCTCGGGGGCCGTGCAGGCGGGATTGCGGGGCGGGTAGACGTGCGCGTGGATCTCCCGGCCGCCCGGGCCGGTGAAGGTGCGGCTGACCGGCTCGGGGTAGTAGGCCGGGTCCACGGCGTCGCGGTGCTCGCAGCCGATCACCCGGGCGCGACCGGTCCTGGCGTCCAGCTCCACCACCTCGGGGGAGTTGTACGGGCCGGCGCCGACGGACACGATCCGCTCGCCGAGCACGGCGAGCGTCGGGGAGAACTCGGTCCAGGGCCCGGCGGCGTCGACGACCTCGCCGGTCTCGGGGTCGAGTATGCCGAGCCGGGTGGCGCCCCGGCCGTGGACGACGGCGATCAGCCCCTCCTCCAGCGGCGCGAACCAGCGCAAGCCCAGCCGCCACAGCGGCCCGCCGAACTCCTCCTCGCGCGGGCAGAGGGGCTCGCCGTCCCGGTAGAGGTTCCACCAGCCGGTGCGGTCGCTGACGTACAGCAGCCGCCCGTCGGGGGTCCAGTCGACCTGGGGGATGGACTCGGTGGGGCCGCCGGCCACGGTGCGCGGTTCGCCCAGGGTGCCGTCGGGGCCGACGTCGGCGAGGAGAAGCTCGGTGCCGTCCCACGGCATGCGCGGGTGGTCCCAGGCCAGCCAGGCGGCGCGCCGCCCGTCCGGTGAGAGCCGGGGCCCGCTGACGAAGCGGTGCCGGTCGTCGGTGAGTTCCCGCACGGCGGCCCGGTCCTCGGCGGCCGAGCCGTCCAGGGGGACGGCGGCAATGACCCGGCGCACGTCGTCGGGCTCGTCGCCGGTGTATTCCTCGAGGACGCACCACACCTCGCCCCGGTCCGGCAGCAGCAGCGGCTCGGCCCAGCGCAGCCGCGGACCGGCCGGGGACGCGGAGACCGGGGTGAGCGGGCGCGGCTCACCGCCGGGCTCGAAGCGGTAGAGGCGCTGGTCGGCGAAGTGGGCGAAGACCACCAGCGGACGGCCGTCGTGCACCGTCCCGGCCCAGGGGGCGCCGCCGTACTCCATGACCCGGCTGCGCACGTTCCACGGCGGCGGCAGCACCGACTCCTCGGTGCCGTCCGCGTGCCGCCGCACCAGGGCGCGCCGCCCCTGCTCGGCGGGCCGGGGCTCGGTCCACCACACCTCGTCGCCGACGAACCCGGCGAACTCGGGGCTGCCGTCGTGCGAGGCGGCGAGCGCCGCGTCCACGGGCGAGGGCCAGGAACCGTGGCTCAGGGTCCGTACCGTCTGCGACACACTCATCAGGCCGTCCTCAGGAATCGGTCGAGGACCCGCACCCCGAAGTGCAGCGCCTCGACGGGGACACGCTCGTCGACGCCGTGGAAGAGCGCCTGGTAGTCGAGGTCCGGCGGCAGCTTCAGCGGCGCGAATCCGTAGCCGGTGATGCCGAGCCGGGAGAACTGCTTGGCGTCGGTGCCGCCCGACATGCAGTACGGCACCACATGGCCCTCGGGCGCGAACTCCTCGACGGCGGCCCGCATCCGCGCATACGTCGGCGAGTCGAGCGGCGCCTGGAGGGCCACCTCGCGGTGCTCGAACTCCCAGTCGACGTCCGGCCCGGTGAGCCGGTCCAGCGTGGCGCGGAACTCGTCCTCGTGACCGGGCAGATACCGGCCGTCCACGTACGCCACGGCCTGCCCCGGGATCACATTGATCTTGTAACCGGCGTCCAGCATGGTCGGGTTGGCGCTGTTGCGGACCGTCGCCTCGACGAGCCGGGCGGCGGTGCCCAGCTTGTCCAGCAGCGCGTCGGCGTCGGACAGGTCGGGCTCCATGCCCTGGAGCGCGGCGAGTTCGGTGAGGGCGGCGCGGACGACCGGGGTGAGCCGCAGCGGCCAGCGGTGCTCGCCGATACGCGTGACGGCGGCGGCGAGCCGGGTGATCGCGTTCTCCCCGTTGACCTTGGAGCCGTGTCCGGCGCGTCCGCGTGCGGTGAGCTTCAGCCAGGCGGTGCCGCGCTCACCGGCCGCGACCGGGTAGAGCTGCCGGCCCTGGTCGTCGTGGAAGGTGAAGGCGCCCGACTCGCTGACGCCCTCGGTGCAGCCCTCGAACAGCTCGGGGTGCTGGTCGGCGAGGAAGCCGGAGCCGTCCTCGGCGCTGGCCTCCTCGTCGGCGGTGAAGGCGATCACGATGTCCCGGCGGGGCCGCACGCCGGCACGGGCCCAGGCCCGCACCACGGCGAGGATCATCGCGTCCATGTTCTTCATGTCGACGGCGCCCCGGCCCCAGACCACGCCGTCGCGCACCTCGCCGGAGAACGGGTGCACGCTCCAGTCGGCGGCCTCGGCCGGTACGACGTCCAGATGCCCGTGCACCAGCAGCGCGTCGGCAAAGGGGTCGCTTCCCTCGACGCGGGCGACCACGTTGGTGCGGCCCTCGGTGCGCTCGAGGAGCACCGGCTCCAGGCCTGCCTCGGCGAGCCGGGCGGCGGCGTACTCGGCGGCGGGCCGCTCCCGGCAGTCCCCGCCACCGCGGTTGGTGGTGTCGATCCGGATGAGATCCGACGTGAAGGTCACGACCTCGTCCAGCGACAGTGCGTCAGCCATACTGCTCCTCCACCGCCGCCGAGACGATCGTGGTGACCGCCTTGAACGTGCGGATGCCCTCGTACATGGTCCCGCTGGTGTACGCCACCTTCCGCTCCCCGATCCGCGACACACCCGGCACGACGGTGGCGGCCATCGCCAGATGCTCGGCGTCGAACTCCACGGCCACGGTGAACGGCCCTGCGTCCACCGGTTCGTGACGCACCGCCAGGGCGGCGGCCTGCTTCGCCGCCGCCCGGATGTCGGCGGCCGTGCGCGCCGGGGTGCGGCAGACGGCCGCGTAGCGCGACACATGGTCCTTGACCGCGACCTTCAGCGCCTCCGGCGCGTATCCGAGCGCGTCCTCGCAGGCCACGTCGTCGCCGGTGACCAGCACCACGGGCACCCCGTACTCGGCGGCCACGGCGGCGTTGAGCAGCCCCTCGCTGGCCCGTACGTCGTTGAGCCACACCCCGGTGATGGAGTTGGCCAGGTAGGTGTGGGCGAGGACGCCCTCCATGCCGGCGCCCGCGTGATAGCCGACGAAGGCGACCCCGTCCACGTCGCCGTGCTGCACGCCCTCGACCATGGACAGCGACTTGTGCCGGCCGGTGAGCATCTGCGCCCGCTCGTCGAGCTGCTCGAGCAGCAGATTGCGCATGGTCCAGTGTGCCTCGTTGATCAGCACCTCGTCCGCGCCGCCGTCCAGGAAGCCCAGCACGGCGGCGTTGACGTCCGAGGTGAACATGGAGCGGCAGCGCTCCCACTGCGGCGTCCCCGGCAGCACGTCGGCCGGCCAGGTGACGCCGGTGGCGCCCTCCATGTCGGCGCTGATGAGGATCTTCATGCGGCCCACGCTACGTGCTGCGCCCGAAGCGCTGCCAGGGCTGTGGAAAACTCTCACCGGCCAAGACCAATGCCGGTCGGCCGCCGGCGCGGGAACGCCGGTGCTCGGGCTCGCCGACCTGGGACTATCCGGCGCGTCCCACCACGTACCAGACCGAGGGCAGCTCGATGCGCGTGCCGTCGGGGGTGTGCTCGGTGGTGACCAGGGGCAGGGTGCCGCTCGTCAGGACGGTCAGTCCGGCCTCGGTGAGGATCCCGGGCACCGCCTCGTCGGAGACGGCACCGGGCGCGATGCCGTGCCGCAGCACCGGGGCGAGCTTGCGCGGCGGGCCGGAGGGCGAGGTGGCCAGCTCCTTCAGGATCGCTCCCGCCGCCTGGGAGGGCTCCACTATGAAGGCGCGGCCCCGGCCACCGAGCATGGTGGCTATGGTCTCGGCCAGCGGCCGCCGGTCGTCCGGTTCGCACTGGTGCAGCACGCCCCGCATGTAGATGTTGGCGTCGCCCAGCTCGGCGTGCAGCGTCTGCGCGGCGCTCTTGTCGGAGGCGTCCAGCTCCCGGTAGGCGGCCCGTCCCTCCGGGTCGGCGGCGCGGGCGTGGTCCAGGGCGGCGGCGGAGAGGTCGGCGCCCAGCACCTGCCCGAAGCGGCCGGCGAGGAACCGGGTCTGGGTGCCGTTGCCGCAGCCGAGGTCCACCAGGGGCAGGCCGGGCTCGGTCAGGTGCGGTTCGAACAGGGCGAGATGCCGGGCGACGGTCAGGGCGGGCTCCGCGTCCCAGAACACGGCTCCCTGCTCGTCCGGCGCCTCACGCCAGAAGCCCTCCCAGGCCTCCCGGTACCGACTGGTCACGCTCATGCCCAACTCCCCAGAGTGCGTTGCGGATTGAACCAACCGACGGGCCAGTACGGTCTACCGCTCGCAGCGCCCCCGGACAACCACACGGCGCGCACCTTCACAAGCCGCACGCCTGCGCCTGCGCCGTCGCGCCCCCTGAGAACGGCCGCCGGGAGCGCCGACGGCAACCGGCGTCACCTGGGCAGGGATCAGCGTTCCAGCAGGTCCGAATGCGGGACAGGGATCAGCGTTCCAGCAGGCCTGAAAACGGGACAGGGATCAGCGTTCCAGCAGGCCTGAATGCGGGACAGGGATCAGCGTTCCAGCAGGCCTGGATTCAGTCCGGATTCACCGGCGCCGGGGCAGGGTCAGCTCGAACCACACCGTCTTGCCCGTCTTGGTGCGGCTCGCGCCCCACTCCCTCGCCAGCGTGCTGACCACCCGGAGCCCGCGCCCCTTCTCGTCCGTCGGGCGGGCGCTGATCAGCGTGGGCAGTTCGTGGTCGTCGTCCTCCACCTCGCACAGCAGGGTGTCCGCGCGCACCAGCCGCAGCGCCACGGGCCGTGCGTGGGAGTGCCGCACGGCGTTGGTGACCAGCTCGTCCGCCATCAGCTCGGCGTGGTCGGCGAGCCCGCTCAGGGACCACTGGTGCAGCTGCTCCCGGACCACGGCGCGGGCGCGGCCGACCTCCACGGGGTCGAGGGCGAGCCGCCACTCGGCGACGTCCTCCGGCTCGATGCCGCGGAGCCGCGCCATCAGCAGCGCCACGTCGTCCTTGCGGCCGCCGCGCGTGTTGAGCGCGCGGATGATGGTGTCGCAGGCGTCGTCCATGGAGGCGGCCGGGTGGGCGGCGGACTCGCACAGCGTGGCCAGCCCGACGCCGATGTCCTCGCCGCGCACCTCGACCAGCCCGTCGGTGCACATCACCAGCCGGTCGCCGGGCTCCACGGGCACCCGGACCTCCTCGAAGGGCACCCCGCCGACCCCGATGGGCGCGCCGGTGGGCAGCTCAAGCAGCTCACTGCGCCCGTCCGCGGCGCGCACCAGGACGGGCGGGATGTGCCCCGCGTTGGCGAGCTGCAGCTCGCCCGCGATGGGGTCGTAGACGGCGTACAGGCAGGTCGCGAGATAGCTGTCGCCGAGGCGCTGGGCGAGGTCGTCGAGGTTGCGCAGCAGCTGGGCCGGCGGCAGGTCGAGTCCGGCCATGGTCTGCACGGCGGTGCGCAACTGGCCCATCATGGCGGCGGAGTTGAGCCCGTGGCCCATGACGTCGCCGACGACGAACCCGCTGCGGGCGCCGGGCAGCTTCACCGAGTCGAACCAGTCGCCGCCGACCCGGCCGAGCAGGGTGCCCGGCAGATAGCGGGTGGCGATGTCGCAGCCGGCCCGGTGCGGCGGGATGTGCGGCAGCATGCTGTCCTGGAGCGTCTCGGCGACGTTCTCCTGGTGCGTGTACATCCGCGCGTTGTCCAGCACAAGACCGGCGCGGGCGGCGAGTTCGGCGCCGGTGACGCGGTCCATGTCGTTGAAGACCGGCCGCTCCGGGTGGCGCAGCAGGATCATGAAGCCGAGCACCACGTTGCGCGCCTTGAGCGGCACGACCAGCATGGACCGTCCGGTGATCAGCGGCCGGATGTCGCGCTTCTCGAACTGGGAGGCGATGGCGTGGCCCATCTCCTCGGTGATGCGCGGCACCAGCACGGGCTCGCCGGTGGTCATGCACTGGAAGAACGGCGTGTGCGCGGGGAACGGCATCGCCTCGCCGACGGGCACCACGTCGTCCCAGCGGCCCGGTTCGTCGGTGTGCTCGACGGCGACCCGGTGCCACATGGTGGTGGTGTCCGGCACGCCCTCGTCGAATCCCTCACCGGCGACGACCTGTTCGCGCAGGTAGGTGCCGGCGACGTCGGTGAAGCGGGGCACGACGGCCTTGCTCACCTCGACGATGGTCTGCGACAGGTCGAGGGAGCTGCCGATGCGGGAGCTGACCTCGTTGAGGAATTCGAGGCGTTCGCGGACGGCCGCGTACTCGAGGTCCTCGTCCTCGGCGTCGGCCAGTTCCTCCGGCACCGGCCGGCCGGCGGCCCGTGCCCGGGCCGCCCGCTCCCGCCGCGCCTTGCGCTCGGCCCGCCGGGGCACGCCCCAGTCGGGGGTGACGGGCACCCGGTCGTTCTGGCTGAACTCCAGGATCGGGTAGCCGAGTTCCAGCACCTGGGCGACGATCCGCGCGCTGTCGCCGACGCTCATGCTGGGCAGGATCTCGGGCAGCCGGCGGGCGAGGTCCTCGGAGCCGGGGAAGTCGGTGTGCAGAGCGAAACCGGGGGCGATCCGCTCGAACGCCCCCGTGTCCTCCCCGCGCACCGCGTGTGCGTCCGCTGCCAGCACCAGCAGCCGCTCCGGCCCCGGCCCCACCAGCGGGTACGCCCACCAGAGCACGTCGGCCCGGCCGGGCCCCGGCACGGCGAGGCGGGCGCGGCCCGCGGCCGGGTAGGACAGGCCCTGGTCCAGGGATGCCTCGAGGTCGGGGCCGAGACCGTCGTAGGCGGCGTACTCCTCGTCGGAGGACGCCTCGCGCGGCTCCTCGGGCAGCGCGCCCGAGACGGGCAGCAGATCCACGGCGGGCCTGCCGATCGCGTCCTGTTTGGCGATCCCGAACAGCCGCCGCGCGCCGGTGCTCCAGTGGGAGACCAGCCCCTCCCGGTCCACCACCACGACGGCGAGCGGGATCCGGCCCGCGTCGGCCTGCCCGGCCGGCGGCCCCTCACCGCTGAAGCCGGCTGCCGGTTCCCCTCCGGCGGCGTGGCTGGCAGGTGCCTCCCGCTCGGTGCCACGGTCCATGGCCCAGGCCCTCTCTCCCCCGGCTCGGCAAGATCTGTAGCGCCGTCACCACGGTACGGCCACGGCCGGTTGCGATGTGTGGCAATACGCGAATTGCCCACCGGCGGGTGCACCGGCGCGCGTTCTGGTGTACGCGGGGGCCGGGGCCGGCCTCAGTCCTGGTGGCCGAGCTGCAGGTCCCGTTCGGTGCGGCCGCCCCTGGCGACCTGCAGGACCGTCGCCACCGGCGGGTAGCCGGCCGCGATGACCGTGTACTCGCCCGAGGAGAGGTCGACGAAGCGGAAGCTGCCGTCCGGGCCGGTGGTGAGGGTGTCGACGACATTGCCCGCCGCGTCCAGCAGCGTCACCCGCGCGTCCTCCACGGGCCGCCCGCCGCCCGCCCGCACGGTGCCGCGCAGCACCGCGCCGCCCGCGAGTTCGACGTCCTGCCGGGTCTCCCGCGCCGCCTGGACGGTGACCGGGAGGGCGGCCGGCCGGAAGGCGGGCGCGCTCGCGGCGAGGGTGTACTCGCCGGCGACGAGCTCGGTGATGACGTAGCCGCCCTCCCGGCCGCTGCGGGTGCTGGCGACGACCTCGCCGTGGACGTTGGTGAGGGTGACGGTGGCGTCCCGTACGGGGGTGCCGTCGGCGGTGAGGACGGTGCCGGCGAGGCGTCCGGCGCCGCCGAGGACGACGTCCAGTTCCACGGGCCGCTCGCCGACGGTGACGGAGACGGCCTGCGGCTGGTGGCCACCTGCGGCGGCGATCAGGACGTAGGCGCCGGATCCGGGCGTGGCGAGCGCGTAGCGCCCGTCCTCGCCGCTGGCGCCCCGCCCGATCTGCTGCCCGGCGACGTCGATGAGGGTGAGCGCCGCGCGCGGTACGACCGTGCCGTCGGGGTGCTGCACGGTGCCGCAGACGGGGATGCCGCCGGTGTGCGGGGTGCGGGCCGGCGGCACGGCCGCCGGGGCGTGCGGTGCTTCCTGGGCCGGGTCGGCGAGGGGGGTGTTGTGGGACACCAGTGGTTTCTCCTTGAGGAAGAAGGCGATGAGCAGGCCGAGGACGAGCACCGGCACCAGATGGAGGAAGATGCACGGCATGGCGTCGGCGTAGGCCTGGATGTAGGGCTCGCGCAGCTCGGGCGGCAGGGCGTGGACGAGCTGCGGGGTGATCGACTCCGGGTCGGGCAGCCCGTGGCCCGCGTCGGCGGGCAGCCGCTCGGCGAGCGCGTCGGTGAGCCGGTCCGCGAAGACGGTGCCGAAGACGGCGGCGCCGACCGATCCGCCGATCTGCCGGAAGTAGTTGTTGGCGCTGGTGGCCGTGCCGAGGTCGGCGGGGCGCACGGAGTTCTGCACGGCGAGGATCAGCACCGGCACGACCATCCCGATGCCGGTGCCGAGGACGGCCATCCAGATGCTGTAGTGCAGGCGCGGGGTGTCGGTGTCCAGCCGGGACAGCAGCCACATGCCGACGACGGACAGGGCGGCGCCGAGGATGGGGTGGATCCGGTAGCGGCCGCTGCTGCTGACGAGTTGTCCGGTGACGACGGAGGCGACGACGATGCCGGCCATCATGGGCAGCATCAGCAGGCCGGATTCGGTGGCCGTGGCCCCGTCGACCATCTGCAGATAGGTCGGCAGGTAGCTGGCGGCGCCGAACAGGCCGACGCCGATCACCAGGCCGACCAGCGAGGTGACGTTGAAGACGGAGTCCTTGAACAGCCTGAGCGGCATCAGGGGCTCGACGGCGAACCGCTCGACGACCAGGAAGAGCACCGCGCTGGCCACGGCACCCGCGGCGAGGCCGAGGATGACGCGGGAGTCCCAGGCGTACTCGGTACCGCCCCAGGCGCTGAGCAGCAGCAGACAGGTGGAGCCGGCGGTCAGCAGCAGACAGCCGAGGATGTCGAGGCGGGGCCTGACGGCGGGCTTGGGCAGCTTCAGCACCAGCCCGACCACGAGGAGCGTGACGAGGCCGAAGGGCACATTGATGTAGAAGCACCAGCGCCAGGTCAGTGAGTCCGTGAAGTAGCCGCCGAGCAGCGGGCCGGCCACGGAGGCCAGGCCGAAGGCGGCGCCGATCAGGCCCATGAAGCGGCCGCGTTCCCGCGCGGGCACGATGTCCGCGATGATCGCCTGGACGCCGATCATCAGGCCGCCCGCGCCGACGCCCTGGACGGCGCGGAAGGCGATCAGCTGGTCCATGGTCCCCGCCCGTCCGGCGAGCGCGGAGCCGATGACGAAGACGACGATCGCGAACTGGAAGACGCCCTTGCGGCCGAGCAGATCGCCGAGCTTGCCGTAGATCGGCAGTCCGATGGTGGCGGTGAGCAGATAGGCGGTGATCGCCCAGGACATCTTGTCCAGGCCGTGCAGATCGCCGACGATCTTCGGCAGCGCGGTGGCGACGATCATCTGCTCCAGCGCGGCGAGCAGCAGCGCCAGCATCAGCGCGAGAAAGACCAGCCGCACCCGGCGCGGGCTGAGCCGCGGCCCGGCCGCCGGAGGCGGGGGCGGCTGCTCCTCGGCCACGGCGGCCGTCTCCGGCGCCTGTCGCGTCAGGGTGATCCCGCCCACGTACCGCTCCCCTCGTCGTGCTGCGCACCATTCCCGCGTAAAAGCGACAACTATGAGCAAGCACGACGAGTTACGGCACAATCCTGTTCGCCGAAGAGATCACCCGAACCGGTGAGAGGGCCAACGCCCCCTCCGTGTCAGCCCGTTGGGGCTCCTGACCGGCATCAGCCCGTCGCAGCCCCTGCCCCTTGGCTACTTCTCGACCTCGGCGGCCAGCCGGGCGAGCACCGCGTCGTAGATGCGTCCGAGACCCTTGGGGGCGAAGGTCTTCTCGAAGAAGCCGCCGATGCCTCCGGCGCCCTTCCAGGTGGTGGTGACGACGACCCGGCTCCTGCCCTCGCCGGCGGGGGTGACGCGCCAGGTGGTGACCATGGAGGAGTTGCGGTCCTTCTCGACCAGCTCGCCGTCGCTGGGCTCGGTGACCTCCATGAGACAGTCGCGGACCCGCTTGCTGGTGGCCTGGAGCTTCCAGTGGACGAGGGTGCCCTCGCCGTCGCCGCCCTCGCGGACCTCGTACTCGCTGAAGTGCTCGGGCAGCAGCTTCTCGCGGGTGCCGCTGTAGTCGGCCAGCGCGTCGAACACCGTCTCCGCGTCCGCCGCGACGATCCGCTCCGTAGTGGACTCGACCTGCGCCATCGCAATCCTCCAGGACCTGGTTTCTCGGGGGTCGGGGCAAGCCAACCACCCCCTCGGGCGGCCGCCCAAATCGGGGAGTCCGGAAGTGATCGGTTGGGCGACCGAAGTTGTCGCTCGCACGATCAAGGGAACACTTGTTCTATTCTGGGGGCCAGTGCTACCGAGGAGACGTCATGCGCTGGGAGAACCTCACCGTGGACTCCGAACACAGCCGGGCCGACGCCGCGCTGTTCGGGGCGGAGGCGGTCACGACCCGTACCTTCGACACGCCGGAGTTCCGCGGCATCACCTTCCACGAGATCCGGGCCCGCTCGATCATCAACCGGGTGCCGGGGGCCTCCCGCATGCCCTTCGAGTGGACGGTCAACCCCTACCGGGGCTGTACGCACGCGTGCGTGTACTGCTTCGCCCGCAAGACGCACAGCTATCTGGACCTCGACACCGGCCATGGCTTCGACAGCCAGATCGTGGTGAAGGTGAACGCACCCGAGCTGCTGCGCCGGCAGCTCGCCTCGCGCCGCTGGAACGGCGACCACATAGCGATGGGCACCAATGTGGACTGCTACCAGCGGGCCGAGGGCCGCTACCGCCTGATGCCGGGCATCCTGGCCGCCCTGCGCGACCACGCCAACCCGTTCTCGATCCTCACCAAGGGCACGCTGATCCTGCGCGACCTTCAGCTGCTGCGGCAGGCCGCCGAGGTGACCGACGTCGGCGTCTCGGTCTCGGTCGGCTTCACCGACGAGACGCTGTGGCGCACGGTGGAGCCGGGCACGCCCGCCCCGGAGCGGCGCCTGGACGTGGTGCGGACGCTGGCCGAGCACGGCATCGGCTGCGGGGTGCTGATGGCCCCGGTCATCCCGTTCCTCAGCGACCGCCCGGAGCAGCTGCGCGCCACCGTGCGGGCGATAGCCGCCTCGGGCGCCACCTCCGTCACACCGCTGGTGCTGCATCTGCGCCCCGGCGCCCGCGAGTGGTTCATGGCCTGGCTGTCGCGGCACCACCCGTATCTGGTGGGCCGCTACGAGCGCCTGTACGCGGACGGCGCCTACGCCCCGAAGTGGTACCAGCGCCGGATCACCCGTCAGGTGCACGAACTGGCCCAGGAGTACGGCATCGGCCCCACCCGCCCGGGCCTGCCCCGGCGGACGGCGGCGGCCGTGGTGCCGTCCCCGCCGCCCGAGACCGCCGAGCCGACCCAGCTCACCCTGCTCTAGGGGGCACTCCACCAGGGGCCTGGCTTCTACCTGGACGGCAGCCGCCCAGCGCATCCGTCACAGGGGCAGCAGACGAGCGGGGCCGGTCGGCGGGCCGTCAGGCCTTCCGCCAGGTCAGCGTCCAGTACGGCGCACCTGGTTGGCGCATGCGGCATGGATCCGGCCCGGCGACCGCCCATCACCGGTCGGGCGGATCTGGTCGTACGGTGTCCACTTCTCGCCCGGTCCGATGGCACGGTCGCAGGCGAGACACATGGTGATCCGGGTGAGCGCGTCGTAGTGGTCGCACAGGGCGACGACGGAGCGGGCGAGCTGCTTGACACGCGCCACCTCCCCGGCCAGGCCCGGCGCCTCCGGCTCCCTCACGTGGCTGCGCGCCTCCCTGACCGCCGCGAGCGACATGGCGGCGGGCACGTCGCCGGCCGGCTGCCGGGCGGCAAGCTGCTCGATGAGCGGCATCAGCAGTTCCAGCTGGTCACAAAAGCCCTTCGCGAAGAGCATGACCTGCCCGTGCCGGGGCAGGGTGGGCAGGTCGATGAACCAGGTGGCAGCGGCCCGGATCGAGCCCACGCCCGTTGAGTTCTGACACGGGCACCGACAGGGCGCGGGCGAGCGCTCCTATGACCGAGGGGCTCGCGGGCATGACGCCCTGCTCGACCTTCGTCAAGGTGCTGTAGGAGACGTGGGAGAGGTCGGCCAGTTCGCGTTGCGTCAACCGGCGGACCTTGCGCACGTGCGGGGCCGACCTGAAAGCCAGGACACTCTCGGCAATACGGGACTGCCCGAGGTCGTCCTACATGCGGTGGCCGGTGACACGCACCGGACGAGAGGATCCGGGACCACGCTGGCCAGTAGTTGCGGGACTGGCGTCGGTCGGGTCCCACCGCCACACCCCACCCGCTCATTGCTCCGCAGGACGGTCCAGCTCTGATGGTGGCCAGCGGCATCATCAGCCATGTGATGAGCCGTCGGGGCATGGTGTCGAGCGCAGGGCCTGTGCCCAGCCGATCAGGAAGGACACGACGAGGAAGCTCGCGGGCGGTGTGCGGTCGTACACGAAGGGGGTGGGCAGCGAGCAGCGATACGAGCCGCCGGTGACCCCGTTCTTCGGCGACCGCCCGGAGCAGTCGCGGTCCACGCCGGATCACCCGTCAGATGCACGAGATGGCCCAGGAGTACGGCATCGGCCCCACCCGTACAGTACTGCCCCGGCAGACGGCCACCGTGACCCCGCCCCCGCCGCCCGGCACCGCAGAGCCGACCCAGCTCACCCGCTCTGGCGGATATCCCTCCTCCCTCCGTTCGGCGGCGGGCCTCACCCTGCCCGCGGACCCAGCTCCCCTTTGAACGCTCCCTGCGAGCATTCGAGCGCATCCGGCGGTCCAAAGGGGTCAAGAACCCGTCGAGCATGTTCGTAAGGGGTCCGTTCCCCGGCACGATCCGGCGTGGACCGTGAGCCTCGCGGTCACAGCGTGCCCGTCCTGGGAGGACCCATGAGGAAAGCAGCCGCGCTGTGCGGTGCCGCCGTCGTCATGGCCGCCGGAGGTCTCACGGCCGGGACGGCCGAGGCCGGCCCCTCACAGATCGACCGGACCTTCCGGGTGGCGGCACCCGCCTGGAAGGCATGCGGCACCGAGAAGTACCCGAGGCTGCAGTGCGCCTCCGTGCAGGTGCCGCTGAGCCACGCCGACCCCGGGGGACGGACCATCACCCTGGCGCTGTCCCGCGTCCCGCACACCGCGCAGCGGTCCCAGGGCCCGCTGCTGGTCAACCCGGGCGGGCCCGGCGGCAGCGGGCGCACACTCGCCGGGTTCGTCGCGTCGTCCCTGCCCAAGGAGGTGGCGGCCCAGTACGACATCATCGGCTTCGACCCGCGCGGCGTGGGCGCCAGCACCCCGGCCCTGGACTGCGCGCCCCGGTACTTCCGCACGGTGCGCCCGGACCCGATCCCGGTCAGCGCCGAGGCGGAGCAGGCCAACCTCGCCCGCGTGAAGTCCTTCGCCCAGTCCTGCGGCACCAGATACTGGGACGTGCTGCCGTACATCAACACGGTCAGCGCGGCGCACGACCTGGACGTGATCCGGCGGGCGCTGGGCGCGGAGCAGGTGAACTACCTCGGCTACTCCTACGGCACCTACCTGGGCGCGGTCTACGCCAAGCTGTACCCGCAGCGCGTACGGCGCCTGGTGCTGGACTCGGTCGTCGACCCCACCCAGGTCTGGTACGACTCCAACCTCGCCCAGAACCACGCCTTCAACGACCGGCACCGCGCCTTCATGGCCTGGGTCGCCAAGCACCACACGCACTACCGCCTGGGCACCGACCCGGAGCGGGTCGAGGCGCGCTGGTACGCGATGCGCGCGGAGCTGGCCGAGAAGCCGGCCGACGGCACGGTGGGCCCGGCCGAGCTGGAGGACACGTACATCCCCGGCGGCTACTACAACGGCTACTGGCCGTATCTCGCGGAGGCGTTCTCGGCCTATGTGAACGACGGGGACGACGGGCCCCTGGTCGAGGCGTACGAGAACTTCGGCGCGCCCGACGACGGCGACGACAACGGCTACAGCGTCTACACGGCGGTGGAGTGCCGGGACGCGATCTGGCCGCGCGACTGGGAGCAGTGGCGCAAGGACAACTGGGAGGTGTACGAGCGGGCCCCGTTCCTGACCTGGAACAACGCCTGGTACAACGCGCCCTGCGCGTTCTGGCCGACGGACGCGGTGCGCACGGTGGACATCACCAACGACGAGCTGCCGCCGGCGCTGCTGTTCCAGGCCACGCACGACGCGGCCACTCCCTACCGGGGCGGGGTCACGGTCCATCGACTGCTTGCGGGGTCCAGCCTGGTGGTCGAGCAGGGCGGCGGGAACCACGGCATCACGCTCAGCGGGAACGCGTGCCTGGACCGGCACCTGGCCGCGTATCTGACCGACGGCACGGTGCCGCGCGGCGGCCAGGGCGAGGCCGACGCGGTGTGCGAGGCGCTGCCCGAGCCGACGCCGCCCGCGTCCAAGGCGGCACCGACCACCGCCCGCGGCTCGGCCCTGCACAGCCTGCTCGGCTTCCGCAGCTGAGGGATGCTTCCGCATCTGAGGGACGGAGCGCCGAGATGCCCCTGAGGTCAGCGGGGGCCCGGGATGCGGCGGCCGGGCGGGGCGTGCGGGGAGCGCGGGCCCGGGATGCGGGACAGGGCGTGCACCGCGGCCTCGGCGAGGGCGGGGTGGGCGAGGGCCTCGGTGAGGACGGGTTCGGCGCGCGGGTCGGCGAGGGTGCCGAGGCCCTCGACGCAGGCGAGGGCGACCTTGCGGTAGGGGTCGTGCGGGCGCAGGCGGCGGCGCAGGGTGGTGATCAGGGCGGGGACGGACTCGGGGGCGCGCAGTTCGGTGAGCAGGCGTACGGGGTGCAGGGCGTAGGCGACGCGCAGTTCGTTGGTGGCGAGGGCGGCGGCGGCCCGGGCGGTGCGCGGGTCGCCGAGGCGGGCCAGCGCGTGGGCGGCGGAGGCGCAGCGCGGGGGGTCGCGGTGGTTGAGGAGGAGCACCAGGGTCTCGAAGGCGCGGCGGTCGCCGGCCAGTCCGAGCCGGAAGGCGGCGAGTTCCCGGGCCCACAGCGGCTGTCCGGAGGCGGTGAGCACCGAGGCGAGCGCGTCGAGGTCCTGCGTCGCCCGGAGCCGTTCGTACTGCGGCGTTCCGCCGGACTCGGCCCGTAAGCGTTCCGTGAGCGATCGCAACTCTTCGTCCATGTGGCGAGGGTAGGGGCCCTGGGTCCGGTCAGGGACGTACATCACAGAGACTTGGGGCTGGCGCGCTCGTTACCCGCAAGTTAAGCTCAGACGAGCGAGTTACCCACTCGCATCTCTCACGGTGGTCTGGTGACGCGGCCGCCGTGAGCGCAGTCGGTTCGGTACCTGTGTGTACCTGTTCGGCTCGGCCTCGGGACAGGGCCGGTCGGATCCGCCGCCGGTGACGGGCGTGTGCGCGCCCAGGCCGCGACGGCACCGGGCGTGTGCGCTTGCAGCCCGGTCACACCCGCATTCATGGAGCACCCGGTGCGCCCTCGGCGCACCCGGGCACCTCTTTCGTCGTCACCCTCATTCCTGGAGTCCCGCGATGGCCACTCCCCTGTCCGACACCTCCCTGTCCCCGCTGAAGAACATCGCCGTGGTCGGTCTCGGCACGATGGGCACCGGTATCGCCGAGGTCCTCGCCCAGGCCGGCCGCACGGTCGTCGGCATCGACATCAGCGAGGCCCAGGCCGCCAAGAGCCTGGCCGCCCTTGAGTCCTCCACGGCCCGTTCCGTGGAGCGCGGCCGCCTCACCGAGCAGGAGCGCACCGAGCTCCTGGCCCGCATCTCCACCTCGACCGGGCTGTCCGCCGCGGCCGAGGCCGATCTGGTGATCGAGGTCGCCCCGGAGTCGTACGAGATCAAGCAGCAGATCTTCCGTGAACTCGACGGCATCGTGCGCCCGGAGACGATCCTGGCGACCGGCACCAACGCCCTGTCCGTGACCCGGCTCGCCGCCGACTCGGCCCGCCCCGAGCGGGTGCTGGGCATGCACTTCTTCAACCCGGCCCCGAAGATGAAGCTGGTGGAGATCGTCTCCTCGGTGCTGACCGCGCCCGCCGCCGTCACCGCCGTCACCGATCTCGCCCTGGACCTGGGCAAGGAGCCGGTGTCGGTCGGCGACCGGCCCGGATTCGTCGCCGACGGCCTGCTGTTCGGCTACCTCAACCAGGCCGCCGCGATGTACGAGGCCAAGTACGCCTCCCGCGAGGACATCGACGCCGCGATGCGGCTGGGCTGCGGCCTGCCGATGGGCCCGCTGGCGCTGCTCGACCTGATCGGCATCGACACCGCCCGCACGGTCCTGGAGGCCATGTACGCCGCCTCCCACGACCGGCTGCACGCCCCCGCCCCGATCCTCAAGCAGCTCAGCGAGGCGGGCCTGACGGGCCGCAAGGCGGGCCGCGGCTTCTACACCTACGAGGCGCCGGGCAGCGGCAAGGTCGTCCGGGACGCGCTCACCCCGCTGGAGGGCGGCACGCTGGTCGGGGGCCGTCCGGTCCGCTCGGTGGGCGTGGCCGGCTCGGGCACCATGGCGTCGGGCATCGCCGAGGTGTTCGCCAAGGGCGGCTACGAGGTGGTGCTGGCCGCGCGCAGCGCGGAGAAGGCCGAGGCCGCCAAGGCGCGGATCGGCAAGTCGCTGCAGCGTTCCGTGGACAAGGGCCGGATGACGGCCGAGGCGGCCGCCGGGACGCTTCAGCGGATCCGGCCGACCGGCTCCTACGACGACTTCGCCGACGTCGATCTCGCGGTGGAGGCGGTCGCCGAGGACCTGGAGATCAAGCGGCAGCTGTTCGCCACGCTCGACAAGGTCTGCAAGCCGGGCGCGGTGCTCGCCACCACCACCTCCTCGCTGCCGGTCGTGGCCTGCGCCCGCGCCACCTCGCGTCCGCAGGACGTGATCGGCATGCACTTCTTCAACCCGGCCCCGGCGATGAAGCTGGTCGAGGTGGTCCGCACGGTGCTGACCGCCGACGACGTGCACGCCACCGTTCACGAGGTCTGCGGGAAGATCCGCAAGCACGCCGTGGACTGCGGCGACCGGGCCGGCTTCATCGTGAACGCGCTGCTGTTCCCGTACCTGAACAACGCGATCAAGATGGTGCAGGAGCACTACGCGTCGCTGGACGACATCGACGCCGCGATGAAGCTGGGCGGCGGCTACCCGATGGGCCCCTTCGAGCTGCTCGACGTCGTCGGCCTGGACGTCTCGCTGGCGATCGAGAAGGTCCTGCACCGCGAGTTCCGCGACCCGGGGCTCGCTCCGGCGCCGCTGCTGGAGCATCTGGTGGCCGCGGGCTGCCTCGGCCGCAAGACGGGCCGAGGCTTCCGCGAATATGCCAAGCGCTGAGCAGCGCCCCGGCGACTGGCTCCGGGCAGGCGCGGAGTGGGGCGGGCTGCTCGGCCCCGACCGCCTCCCGCCTGCCGCGCGCAGCAGCTCCTCCCCGCCCCCGGAGGGCGGGGAGGGGGCCGGTCAGGCGCACCGAGCTGCGCACATGCAGTACGTTCGGGGCATGTCCCAGCCCGCGAAGTCCGCACGTACGCCCGCCACGACCGAGCCGCCGGAGAGTGCCGCAGGCTCCCGCGCCGCCGCCCAGCGGCTGAAGATGCGCCGGGAACTCGCGGCCGCCGCGATGGAGCTCTTCGCGACCAAGGGGTACGAGGCCACCACGGTCGACGAGATCGCGGCCGCGGCCGGGGTCGCCCGCCGCACGTTCTTCCGCCACTTCCGCTCCAAGGAAGAGGCGATCTTCCCCGATCACGACGACACCCTGGTCCGCGCCGAGGCGGTGCTGAAATCCGCTCCACCGCACGAGCATCCCCTCGACACGGTGTGCCGCGGCATCAAGGAGGTCATGAAGATGTACGCGGCGCGGCCGGAGATCTCGGTCGCCCGCTACAAGCTGACGCGCGAGGTGCCCACGCTGCGCGAGGCGGAGATCGCGTCGGTGGCCCGCTACGAGCGGTTGTTCACCCGCTACCTCCTGGGCCACTTCGACGAGCACGCGCACCGCGACACGGTCGGCGACGACCCGCTGCTTGCGGAGGTCGCGGCGTCCGCGGTGGTCACCGCCCACAACCATGTGCTGCGGCGCTGGCTGCGGGCGGGCGGCCAGGGGGACGTGGAGGCCCAGCTGGACCACGCGTTCGCCATCGTCCGCAAGACCTTCGGCAGCGGCATCATGGCGGGCCGCCGCACCGCCTCGCCGGAGCAGCCGGCCGCCCGGACGGCCGGGCAGGGCGAGGTGCTGGTCACCGTGGCCCGCACGGACGCACCGCTCGACGAGGTGATGCGGACCATCGAGCAGGCGCTCAAGGAGCGCTGACCGGGCACCGATCCCCTGTGACAACGGCCACCCCACCGGGTGGCCGTTTTGGCATGTCAGGGCCCGTTTTGCTGCCGCTCGCACCCCCCGATTCGATCGATCATCGCTCATCTGTTACGTAAAGATTTCATCTGAGAGCAAGTTCTGGCACTCAGTGCCTTGCGGGGTGACACGCGGTGTCATAGCTTGAAGGTGTCCGGGGTGTCCCCGCGAGCCACTTCGCGACCCGGACGCCTGCGTCACAGGCAACCTCCCGCGCCACAAAGCGCTGCCGAAGCACCACCGCCGAACCGACGGCACCACCTCGACCCCTCAGCAGCACCGACGTAACCCTCAGCGTCCCTCCCTCAGGGCGCTCTTCGCCGGAGGCAACACCGTGACCGTCAAGGACATCCTGGCCGCGATCCAGTCGCCCGACTCCACGTCGGAGGACTTCGCCAATCTGCCGCTCCCCGAGTCGTACCGCGCGATCACCGTGCACAAGGACGAGACGGAGATGTTCGCCGGCCTCTCCACGCGCGACAAGGACCCGCGCAAGTCGCTCCACCTCGACGAGGTGCCGCTGCCCGAACTGGGCCCCGGCGAGGCCCTGGTGGCTGTCATGGCCTCCTCGGTCAACTACAACTCGGTGTGGACCTCGATCTTCGAGCCGCTGCCCACCTTCAACTTCCTGGAGCGCTACGGCCGCACCAGCGAGCTGGCCAAGCGGCACGACCTGCCGTACCACATCATCGGCTCCGACCTCGCCGGCGTGGTGCTGCGCACCGGCCCCGGCGTCAACGCCTGGCGGCCCGGCGACGAGGTGGTCGCGCACTGCCTCTCCGTCGAGCTGGAGTCCTCCGACGGCCACAACGACACGATGCTCGACCCCGAGCAGCGCATCTGGGGCTTCGAGACCAACTTCGGCGGCCTGGCGGAGATCGCGCTGGTGAAGTCCAACCAGCTGATGCCCAAGCCGGACCACCTCACCTGGGAGGAGGCCGCCGCCCCCGGCCTGGTCAACTCCACCGCCTACCGGCAGCTGGTCTCCCGCAACGGCGCCGGCATGAAGCAGGGCGACAACGTGCTGATCTGGGGCGCCAGCGGCGGCCTCGGCTCCTACGCCACCCAGTTCGCGCTGGCCGGCGGCGCCAACCCGGTCTGTGTCGTCTCCAGCGAGGAGAAGGCCGAGATCTGCCGGAAGATGGGCGCGGAGATGATCATCAACCGCAGCGCCGAGAACTACCGGTTCTGGAAGGACGAGCACACCCAGGACCCCAAGGAGTGGAAGCGCTTCGGCAAGCGCATCCGCGAGCTCACCGGCGGCGAGGACATCGACATCGTCTTCGAGCACCCCGGCCGCGAGACCTTCGGCGCCAGCGTCTACGTCACCCGCAAGGGCGGCACCATCACCACCTGCGCCTCCACCTCCGGCTACCTGCACCAGTACGACAACCGCTACCTGTGGATGTCGCTGAAGCGGATCGTCGGCTCGCACTTCGCCAACTACCGCGAGGCCTGGGAGGCCAACCGCCTGGTCTCCAAGGGCAAGATCCACCCGACCCTGTCGAAGGTGTACTCCCTGGAGGACACCGGACAGGCCGCCTTCGACGTGCACCGCAACCTCCACCAGGGCAAGGTCGGCGTGCTCTGCATGGCCCCCGAGGAGGGCCTGGGCGTGCGGGACCACGAGAAGCGCGCCAAGCACATCGACGCCATCAACCGCTTCCGGAACGTCTGAGGGCCGGGGCATGACAGAGCGTCAGAAGGACCGTCCCTGGCTCATGCGGACCTACGCCGGTCACTCGACCGCCGAGGCGTCCAACGAGCTGTACCGGCGCAATCTCGCCAAGGGCCAGACGGGTCTGTCGGTCGCGTTCGACCTGCCGACGCAGACCGGCTACGACCCCGACCATGTCCTCGCCCGCGGCGAGGTCGGCCGGGTCGGCGTGCCGGTCGCGCACCTCGGTGACATGCGCCGGCTGTTCCAGGACATCCCCCTGGAGCAGATGAACACCTCGATGACGATCAACGCCACCGCCATGTGGCTGCTGGCGCTCTACCAGGTCGTCGCCGAGGAGCAGGGCGCGGACATCACCAAGCTCCAGGGGACCACGCAGAACGACATCGTCAAGGAGTACCTGTCCCGCGGGACGCACGTCTTCCCGCCGGGACCCTCACTCCGGCTGACGACCGACATGATCTGCTACACGGTCAACAACATCCCCAAGTGGAACCCGATCAACATCTGCAGCTACCACCTGCAGGAGGCGGGCGCCACGCCGGTGCAGGAGATCGCCTACGCCATGTCCACCGCGATCGCCGTGCTGGACGCGGTGTTCGCCTCCGGCCAGATCCCCGAGGAGCGCAAGGGCGATGTGGTCGCCCGCATCTCCTTCTTCGTGAACGCGGGCGTCCGCTTCATCGAGGAGATGTGCAAGATGCGGGCGTTCGGCCGCATCTGGGACAAGATCACCCGTGAGCGGTACGGCATCGAGAACCCCAAGCACCGCCGCTTCCGCTACGGCGTCCAGGTCAACTCCCTCGGCCTGACCGAGGCGCAGCCGGAGAACAACGTCCAGCGGATCGTGCTGGAGATGCTGGCCGTGACCCTCTCCAAGGACGCCCGCGCCCGCGCCGTGCAGCTGCCCGCCTGGAACGAGGCGCTGGGTCTGCCCCGCCCCTGGGACCAGCAGTGGTCGCTGCGCATCCAGCAGGTGCTCGCCTACGAGAGCGACCTGCTGGAGTACGACGACATCTTCGAGGGCTCGAAGGTGATCGAGGCCAAGGTGGAGCAGCTGGTCGCCGACTCCCTCGCCGAGATGCAGCGCATCGAGGAGATGGGCGGCGCGATGGCCGCCGTGGAGTCCGGCTACCTCAAGTCCCAGCTGGTCGCCTCGCACGCCGAGCGTCGGGCGCGGATCGAGTCCGGCGAGGAGAAGATCGTCGGCGTCAACATCTTCGAGGCCACCGAGCCGAACCCGCTCACCGCCGACCTGGACACCGCGATCCAGACCGTGGACCCGGCCGTGGAGGCACGGGTGATCGAGTCGCTGCAGAAGTGGCGCGACACCCGCTACCAGCCGCCCTTCAACCACCCGCGCCCCTGCAAGGCGCTGGAGCGGCTGAAGGAGGCCGCCCGCGGCACCGAGAACCTGATGGAGGCCACCCTGGAGTGCGCCCGTGCGGGTGTCACCACCGGCGAGTGGGCCGGCGCCCTGCGCGAGGTGTTCGGCGAGTACCGCGCCCCGACGGGCGTGTCCTCCGCGCCGGTCGCGGTCACCGCCGAGGAGGGCACCGCGCTCGCCCGGGTGCGCCGCAAGGTGGAACTGACCGCCCGGGAGCTGGGCGTCGGCAAGCTGCGCTTCCTGGTCGGCAAGCCCGGCCTGGACGGCCACTCCAACGGCGCCGAGCAGATCGCCGTGCGGGCCCGCGACGCCGGGTTCGAGGTGGTCTACCAGGGCATCCGGCTCACCCCGGAGCAGATCGTGGACGCCGCGCTCGCCGAGGACGTGCACGCGGTGGGCCTGTCGATCCTCTCCGGGTCGCACGCCCAGCTGGTGCCGGACGTGCTCCAGCGGCTGCATGTGGCAGGTGCCACAGATATACCCGTGATCGCCGGTGGCATCATCCCCAGCGGTGACGCCGAACAGCTGCGGGCGGCCGGAGTGGCCGCGGTCTTCACCCCGAAGGACTTCGACATCACCGGGATCATCGGCCGCATCGTCGACGAGATCCGCAAAGCGAACAAGCTCGACCCCCTGGAGGTCCCCGCATGACCGCCCACCCGTCGCCCACCACCACCCCTGCAACGGGCGGCTCCGCCGCGCAGAATTCTTTTGACCGCCTGCGCCCCCGGCGTTCCTGCCTGGCGGTACCGGGCTCGAACCCGCGCTTCCTGGAGAAGGCCCAGGGCCTCCCCGCGGACCAGGTCTTCCTGGACCTGGAGGACGCCTGCGCGCCGCTCGCCAAGCCCGAGGCGCGGCACACCATCGTGAAGTTCCTCAATGAGGGCGACTGGACCGGCAAGACCCGGGTCGTGCGGGTCAACGACTGGACGACCGAGTGGACCTACCGCGACGTGGTGACCGTCGTGGAGGGCGCCGGCCAGAACCTCGACTGCATCATGCTGCCGAAGGTCCAGGACGCCCAGCAGGTCGTGGCGCTGGACCTGCTGCTGACGCAGATCGAGAAGACCATGGGCTTCGAGGTCGGCCGCATCGGCATCGAGGCGCAGATCGAGAACGCGCAGGGCCTGAACAACGTCAACGAGATCGCCCAGGCCTCCCCGCGCCTGGAGACCATCATCTTCGGCCCGGCCGACTTCATGGCGTCCATCAACATGAAGTCGCTGGTGGTCGGCGAGCAGCCGCCCGGCTACCCGGCGGACGCCTACCACTACATCCTGATGAAGATCCTGATGGCGGCCCGCGCCAACAACCTCCAGGCGATCGACGGCCCCTACCTGCAGATCCGCAATGTGGACGGCTTCCGCGCGGTCGCCCAGCGCGCCGCCGCGCTCGGCTTCGACGGCAAGTGGGTGCTGCACCCCGGCCAGGTCGACGCCGCCAACGAGGTCTTCTCGCCCTCGCAGGAGGACTACGACCACGCCGAGCTGATCCTGGACGCGTACGAGTACTACACGTCCGAGGCGGGCGGCAAGAAGGGCTCGGCGATGCTCGGCGACGAGATGATCGACGAGGCCAGCCGCAAGATGGCCCTGGTCATCGCCGGCAAGGGACGCGCCGCCGGCATGCAGCGCACGTCGAAGTTCGAGATCCCGGAGGCCTGACCGTCATGCAGTTCGGACGCACCTACGAGGAGTTCGAGGTCGGGGCGACGTACAAGCACTGGCCGGGCAAGACGGTCACCGAGTACGACGACCACCTGTTCTGTCTCCTCACCATGAACCACCACCCGCTCCACATGGACGTCAACTATGCGGAGAAGACGACGGACTTCGGCAAGAACGTCGTCGTCGGGAACTACGTCTACTCGCTGCTGCTCGGCATGAGCGTGCCGGACATCTCCGGCAAGGCGATCGCCAACCTGGAGATCGAGTCGCTCAAGCACGTGGCGCCGACCTTCCACGGCGACACCATCTACGGCGAGACCACCGTCCTCGACAAGTGGCCGTCGAAGTCCAAGAACGACCGCGGCATCGTCCACGTGGAGACCAAGGGCTACAAGCAGGACGGCACGCTGGTGTGCGTGTTCCGCCGCAAGGTCATGGTGCCGACCGAGACGTACATCAAGGAGCGCGGCGGCGAGCAGCCGGGCCGCCCCGAGCTCAAGGAACAGGGGAAGTAAGCGATGGCCCGTCTCGCCCAGACCGCCGGTCTGACCGACGTTCAGCAGGAGATCCTCGCCACCGTCCGCGACTTCGTGGACAAGGAGATCATCCCGGTCGCCACCGAGCTGGAGCACCGTGACGAGTACCCGCAGCAGATCGTCGACGGGCTGAAGGAACTCGGCCTGTTCGGTCTGATGATCCCCGAGGAGTACGGGGGTCTGGGCGAGTCTCTGCTCACCTACGCGCTGTGCGTGGAGGAGATCGCCCGCGGCTGGATGTCGGTGTCCGGCATCATCAACACGCACTTCATCGTGGCGTACATGCTCAAGCAGCACGGCACGCAGGAGCAGAAGGACTACTTCCTGCCGAAGATGGCGGCCGGCGACATCCGCGGCGCCTTCTCCATGTCGGAGCCGGGCCTGGGCTCCGATGTGTCGGCGATCACGTCCAAGGCGGTCAAGGACGGCGACGAGTACGTCCTGACCGGCCAGAAGATGTGGCTGACGAACGGCGGGACGTCCTCTCTGGTCGCCGTTCTGGTGCGAAGTGACGAAGGACACCCCGAGGGCACTCCGCCGCACAAGTCGATGACCACCTTCCTGGTGGAGAAGGAGCCGGGCTTCGGCGAGGTCCGTCCCGGCCTGACCATCCCCGGGAAGATCGACAAGATGGGCTACAAGGGCGTCGACACGACCGAGCTCATCATGGACGGCCTGCGCATTCCGGCAAATCGGGTGCTCGGCGGCGTCACCGGCCGAGGTTTTTACCAAATGATGGACGGCGTGGAGGTCGGCCGGGTCAATGTCGCGGCGCGTGGCTGCGGCGTCGCTCAGCGTGCCTTCGAGCTCGGTGTCCGGTACGCCCAGCAGCGTCACACTTTCGGCAAGCCGATCGCCCAGCACCAGGCCATTCAGTTCAAGCTGGCCGAGATGGCCACCAAGGTGGAAGCCGCGCATGCGATGATGGTCAACGCAGCGCGCAAAAAGGACTCCGGGGAACGAAACGACCTCGAGGCAGGCATGGCGAAGTACCTCGCCAGCGAGTACTGCAAGGAGGTGGTGGAGGACGCCTTCCGGATCCACGGCGGCTACGGCTTCTCGAAGGAGTACGAGATCGAGCGCCTCTACCGGGAGGCCCCGATGCTGCTGATCGGTGAAGGCACCGCCGAGATCCAGAAAATGATCATCGGCCGCCGACTGCTCGAAGAGTATCGGTTCCAGGGCTAGATGTCCGGATACGGGGTGTTTTCTTGGAGAACAGGATCACACCCCGTATGCACGTTTCTGGCGCTGACTCGGCTGACTGGCTTACCCAGTTGCGGCCGGGAGCCGCTACGATCGCCGGAAAGCCGCCGTCCCCCGCAAGTGCGCGGCATCATCCGCTACGAAGGTCATCCATGCCCCACAGCCAAAACTCTGCACCTCGCGACAGCCTCGCCGGCGTACGCCTCGCGCGCGGAGCATCGCCGTGGCTTCTGCCGACCGTCGCCACCGCAGCCGTCAGCCTTCTGCGTGCCCGCCGCTCGGGCGCGGCGAAGGCCATCGCCGTTCCCGCCACCGCGCTGGCGGCGGGGATGCTGTGGTTCTTCCGCGACCCCGAGCGCGAGATCGCCCAGGGCCGGGTCATCTCGCCCGCCGACGGTGTGGTGCAGAGCATCATGCCGTGGAAGGACGGCCGCACCCGGGTCGCCATCTTCATGAGCCCGCTCAACGTCCACGTGAACCGCGCGCCGCTGGCCGGCACGGTCACGTCCGTCGAGCACATCCCCGGTGGTTTCGTTCCCGCCTTCAACAAGGAGAGCGAGAACAACGAGCGGGTGGTGTGGCACTTCGACACCGAGCTCGGCGACATCGAGATGGTCCAGATCGCCGGCGCGGTGGCCCGCCGCATCGTCCCCTACGTGCCGCAGGGCACCAAGGTCGAGCAGGGTGAGCGGATCGGTCTGATCCGGTTCGGCTCGCGGGTCGACCTCTACCTGCCCGAGGGCGTGCAGGTCGCGGTCGAAGTCGGGCAGAAGACGGTGGCTGGGGTGACTCGAATTGACCGTGATTGATCCTGATACTCAGGCCGGCTGGGTGCCGGAGGCCGACGAGGACGACGAGGAGGAGATGCCTCTCTCGCTGCGCCTGTCGATAGCGGACACCCTCACCCTGGGCAATGCCACCTGTGGCTTCATGGCGGTGTACTTCACCACCACCGGCATCCTGATCCCGCACCTCACCGGGAGCCAGGAGACCGGCATGGCGCGCCACAGCGCGGCCACCGCGGTGATCCTGATGCTGTGCGCGGCGGTCTTCGACCTCTTCGACGGGCTGGTCGCGCGCAAGCTGCGCAGCTCGCCGATGGGTGCGGAGCTGGACAACCTCTCGGACCTGATCAGCTTCGGCCTGGCGCCGGCGTACTTCGTGCTGGTCTACGGCATGGTGGCGGACGACGCGCACCAGCGGGTGGCCGCGGTCGGGGCGATCGTCGTCCTGCTCGCGGTGGTGCTGCGGCTGGCGAGATTCTCCTGCGTGACGGTCAAGGACGGCACGTTCCAGGGCATGCCCTCGCCGTTCGGAGCGCTGACGGTCGTGTCGATCGTGCTGCTGGAGCTGCCGTTCGTGGCGACCCTGCTGGCGATCCTCGGCACCGCGTGGCTGATGGTGAGCCGCGTCGAGTACCCGAAGCCGCGGGGCCGGCTGGCCGTGGCCATGCTGACCTGGATCGTCCTGTCCATGGGCCTCCTGGCTGCCTGGGCCTTCGACGCCCCGAGCGGCCAGCTGCTGCTCCAGACCGGCTGCGCCCTGCAGCTGGTGATGGGCGCGGTGATTCCGCTGTTCGCCACGGCTCGCCGGGTGAACAACTTCCGCGACAACCGCCGCGAGGCGCGGGCGGCACAGCTGCCGTGACGCCCCGCTGAGCATCGGCCCCGGACCTGAGAAGGTCCGGGGTCTTTTGCTTGCTCTGCGCCTGGTCTGTCCGGCCGGCATCAGCCGACCGGGGCCGGAGGCTGAGCGCCCCGGCCTCCCTGTGCCGGTCCGGGGCCGGCGGGAAGGGGCGGGGCGCGGACGCCCCCGGCGGGGCGGCTGGACGCGCACCGGAGCGGTCGCGCCTGCCGAGCCCGGTCATCGAGCCGGTCAGACCGTCCTGCCGGGCCGCCTCGGGCCGCCGCGGAGCGGCCCGTGAGCCGGTCGGCACCGGATCCGCCGGGAGTCCGCTTTCCCGCCTCGGGCCGCCTCGGGCCGCCTCGGGCGGGAAGGACCCGGACGCCGCCCGCCAAAGCCGCTCCCGGGCGGGCGGCACAGCAGTCGCGCGCGGCGGCAGTGAACCTGACGTGGGCACCCTGCAGCCGGCCGAGACGGGTGGGGCTGGATGGGAATGAACTCGTCAGGTCAGGAAGTCGCGGGCGATGCGTTCGGCCGTGCGCTCCAGGACGGGGCCCGCTTCGGTGATGCACTTCTGGACGTCCGGCTCGATGTCCGTGAGGGCGTAGGCCCTGCGGATGCCGGCCTTGCCCAGGGTTTCCGGGGGCAGGGCCAGGCGGCCGCAGACCGCGACGACCTCCTTGCCCGCCGCGCGTGCCGCAGAGGCCACGCCCGCCGGGGCCTTGCCGTGCAGGGTCTGCTGGTCGAGGGAGCCCTCCCCCGTGATCACCAGGTCGGCCCGTTCCAGCGCCGGGGCGAAGCCCAGGACGTCCAGCATGACCTCGATGCCGGGCCGGAACCGCGCTCCGACCAGCAGCGCGCCGTAGCCGATGCCGCCGGCCGCGCCCGCGCCGGGCGAGGCGGCCAGCTCGGCGGCCTTCGCGCCCAGCTCCCCCTCCAGCACCTTCGCGAAGTGCGCCAGCGCCGCGTCCAGGCGCTCCACGTCCTCCGGGGACGCCCCCTTCTGCGGGCCGTAGACCGCCGGTGCGCCCTTCGGGCCGGTCAGCGGATTGTCGACGTCGCTGGCGAGGACGAACTCGACCGAGGAGAGCCGCTCGTCCAGGCCGGACAGGTCCGCGCTCGCCAGCTCGGCGAGGCCGCCGCCGCCCGGCGCCACCGGCTCCCCGTCGGCCTTCAGGAACCGCGCGCCCAGCGCGGACAGCATGCCCGCGCCCCCGTCCGTGGTGGCACTGCCGCCCACCCCGAAGACGATGGTCCGCGCACCCGCGTCCAGCGCGGCCCGCAGCAGCTCGCCGGAGCCGTACGTGGTCGCCGTGAGCGGCGCGAGGACGCCCTCCGGCAGCCGCTGGAGGCCGCTCGCCTCCGCCATCTCCACGACCGCGGTGCCGTCGCGCAGTGCGTACGCCGCGGTCACCTCGTCCCCGGTGGGACCGGTGACCCGCACCTCCCGCCGCTCGAATCCCGCCGCGACCGCCGCCGCCACCGTGCCGTCGCCGCCGTCGGCGACCGGCAGCGCCTCGACCCTGACGTCCGGCACGACCCTGCGAAGCCCGGCCGTCACCCGCTCGGCGACCTCCACGGCCGTCAAGGACCCCTTGAACTTGTCCGCGGCGACGAGCACCCGCTGAGCCGGCCGCGCCGACTGCTCGGACCAGGTACCGCTGACTGCGTCAGCCACTTGTCTTCCCCTCGCTACTCGGGCCCCGCACGCCGTGCGCGGGCCAGTCGCGCCGCTGTGACCTTAACCTTCGGTCCCCGCCGCCGTCATTCCCCGACCGCCCCGTGGACCGTACGGCGCGCCCGTACGGGGGGGTCCGGCGAGGACGGTCCGGCGTGGCCCGTGCGGCGTGGACGGTCCAGCGTGGAGGGGCGGGCGTGGCCCTTGCGGCATGGACCGTGCGGCGTGGCCCGTGCGGCGGCGTGCGGAATCCGGCGGACCGGGTAGACCGAAGCCATGACCGACGTCATGACCGCTGCGCGGACTCAGGCAGGAATGCCGGACCTGGCCGACCGCATCCTCGGAGGCTGGCTCGGCCGGATCGCCGGCAACATGCTCGGCAAGCCGGTCGAGCGGGGCGACGTGTGGACCAGGCAGCGCATCGACCGCTATCTGCGGCAGACCGGCGCCCTCCCCCTGACCGACTACATTCCCGAGCCGCTCACCGAGAGCATGGGCCGGGACCTGCGCCCGGAGTGGCGCGACTGCGTGCGCGGCCGCATCCACGGCAGCTGCCGCGACGACGACGTCGACTACGCCGTCCTGGGCCTGGACCTGCTGGAGACCTACGGCTTCGGCTTCACCACCGAACAGGTCGGCGACCTGTGGCTGCTGCGCCTGCCGTACCTGCAGACCTTCACGGCGGAACGTGCCGCCTACCGGAACCTCGCCAACGGTCTCAGGCCCCCGCTGACCGCCACGTACGACAACCCCTACCAGGAGTGGATCGGCGCCCTGATCCGCGCGGACATCCACGGCTGGACCTCCCCCGGCGCCCCGCGCCGTGCCGCCGCGCTGGCCCGCCGGGACGCCGTGCTGTCCCACACCGGTAACGGTGTGTACGGCGCGATGTGGGCCGCGGCGCTGATCGCGGCGGCGTTCACCGCGCCCACGGTGCGGCACGCCGTGGAGGATGCGCTCACGGTGATCCCGCCGAGCTGCCGCCTGGCCCGCACGGTCCGCCGCGTGGCCTCCCTGCACGAAACGGGCCTGTCCTGGGAGGAGACGCTGGCCACGCTGGAGGAGGAGACGGCCGGGCTGAACTGGATCCACGTCGTCCCCAATGCCGCCGTCATCACCGCCGGGCTGCTCCACGGCGAGGGCGACTTCACCCGCACCATCGCCCTGACCGTCCGCGGTGGCCTCGACACCGACTCCAACGGGGCCACCGCCGGTTCGGTGGCGGGCGTCCTGTGCGGCGCCACGGCCATCCCCGGCCACTGGAAGGCCCCTCTGGAGGACACCGTGCGCAGCGCGGTCTTCGGCTTCGACGGCGTCCGCATCAGCGAACTCGCCGAGCGCACCCTGCGGCTGGCGCAGGGTCCCGAGGCGTAGGACCGACGGCGTACGGCGTACGGGCCACGGTCCGAGGTGCCGGGACGTCACGACACTCTGCACGATCGACCGGGAGCTGATGGTGGCGCCGGACCCGCTGGAGCGACCCAGCACGGTGTTCCTGTCCGGTGACGACGCGGAGGCCAAACGCACGGTCGCCGGACTGCTCGGCGACCTAGGCCGGCCCGCGGACTCCGTGCTGGACCTCGGCGGCATCGCCACGGCACGCGGCCAGGAGCACTACGCCCTGCTGTTCACCGGCATCGCCGAGGCCATCGGCTGCTACGGCTCCGGCATCCGGGTGGTGCCACCGAGGGCCCGCCCCTGAGCGCGGGATCGGTCCGTGCCTGAGCGCGGGATCGGTCCGTGCCTGAGCGCGGGACCGGTCCGTGTTCTCGTCCCCGTCCGTGCCCCCGGCGCATGCGACGCGCGATGCCGGTCACGGGACCGGCGTGTGCTGCCGTGCGCCCGGGCCGGCGAGGCGACGTCGTCGCAGGTGGGCCCGGCCGCGCCGTTACCCTGCCGATATGACCACCACTGACGCCTGCACTGACGACGCTCAGGACTTCGCCGCCTATCTCGCCACCCTCCCGCGCGTCTTCGCCGGGGCCGCCGCCCTGTTCCGGGACGCGCAGGGGCGGGTGCTGCTCGTGGAGCCGAACTACCGGGAGGGCTGGGCGCTGCCGGGCGGCACGATCGAGTCGGACGACGGGGAGACCCCGCGGCAGGCGGCGCGGCGCGAGATGGCCGAGGAGATCGGGCTGGACCGGGAGCTGGGCCGGCTGCTGGCGGTGGACTGGGTGAGCGGCGAGGGACGGCCGCCGATGGTGGCCTACCTGTACGACGGCGGGGTGCTCGACGAGAAGGACCTGGCCGCGATCCGCCTCCAGGAGGAGGAGCTGCTGTCCTGGAAGCTGGTGCCGCGCGAGGAGCTGACCGCTCACCTTCCCGGGGCCCTCGGCCGCCGTGTCCTCGCCGCACTCGACGTCCTCGACACCGGCGCGGGCACCGCCGAGCTGGAGGACGGCAACCCGGTGCACTGACCGCGAGCCGGCCGCGTACAGACCTGGCCTCACCGCCTTATCCGCTCGCCGCGCCGCTCCCCTCCGCCCTACCCTCGCCTCATGAGCAAGCCTCTCGTCGCCCTCCTCACCGGCGCCGGCGTCAGCACCGACTCCGGCATCCCCGACTACCGCGGCCCCAACGGGCTGTGGCGCAGCGACCCGGAGGCGGAGAAGCTCGTCACGTACGAGTACTACATGAACGACCCGGAGATCCGGCGGCGCTCCTGGCAGATGCGGCGCAAGAACCGGACCCTGTCCGCCGAGCCCAACGCCGCGCACCGCGCCATCGCGGAACTGGAGCGCTCCGGCGTCCCGGTGCGCGTCATCACGCAGAACGTCGACGGTCTGCACCAGCTGGCCGGCATGCCCGACCGCAAGGTCCTCGAACTGCACGGCACCGCCCGCAGCGTGGTGTGCACCTCCTGTCACGCCCGCAGCTCCATGGCGGACGCCCTGGCCCGGCTGGAGGCCGGCGAGGACGACCCGCCGTGCCGTGAGTGCGGCGGCATCCTCAAGACGGCGACCGTCATGTTCGGGGAGAGCCTCGACCCCGAGGTGCTGAGCGAGGCCCTCGCCATCGCCAAGGCCTGCACGGTCTTCATCGCCGCCGGCACCAGCCTCCAGGTCCAGCCCGCCGCCGGTCTCGCCGGCGTGGCCGCCGACCACGGCGCCCGCCTCGTCATCGTCAACGCGGAGCCGACGCCGTACGACGACCTGGCGGACGAGGTGATCCGCGACCCCATCGGCACCGCGCTCCCCCGGCTGCTCCGCAGGATCGCTTCCGAGAACACCGGCTGACACGCGGTCACAGCCGTTGCCGGGCCTGTTGTCAGTGGGACCGATGAGAATGGTGTGATGATCCACGAACATCGCCGCCGACTCCGCGCATGAGCGCATCTACCACCTCAACCGCTACGGCCTCTTCGCCTGGACCTCCGACGGCTCCCTGTCCCAGCGCCTGGACCTCCAGGAGGCCCCGTACAAGCCGCTCAAGCACTTCACGCTCGTGGACTGCACCCCCACCGGCGACCTCATCCTCGCCCACCGCACCCAGCACCTCCTCCTCCGCGTCCCCTCCCCCACCTCCCTCGACGACCTCGGTCACACGGTCCAACAGTCCCTCCGCGCCTACACCAAGGAACGCACCGCCCTCAAGAAGCAGTGGCAGCCGGTGAACTGGCACTGGGTCGACAACGCAGCCCCGGTGCACCGCCTCTGAGCGGATGAACTCAGCCGTGATCGATCCGGACAACGGAAGGAGCGCACCGCGCCGATGACCGACACGCCCCGCGCGTCCGACGACACCGGCTGTCTCCGCATGGTGTTCGCCGTCCCCATGGCCCTGCTCACCCTCATCGCGGCCTGCTTCTGCTGGCTGGCACTGACCATCCGGGTCTATCAGGAATTAGGTGTGATTCGTCTGTTTGGCCTACGAGTTGATTGGTGGGCTGTTC